>NZ_JAGMUE010000318.1:0-631 GCF_019049165.1 Streptomyces sp. AC627_RSS907 | reverse complement strand
GCCGGAGCCCGCCCCCGCACCGGCCGTTCGGCGTGTCGTACGGAACAATGGGAGTCATGAACCAGCCGATGAACGAACGGTCGCAGGAGAGCCCGCACGTCCTGGTCGTCGGTCCGGACGGGATGGCTCTCGGCAGTGCCGGCTCCCAAGAAGGCGGCGGCGGCGACGACGCGCGCGAGATGCCCGTGACGGACATGGTCGAGCAGCCGGCGAAGGTCATGCGCATCGGCAGCATGATCAAGCAGCTTCTGGAGGAGGTCAGGGCGGCGCCTCTGGACGAGGCGAGCCGGGTTCGGCTGAAGGAGATCCACTCCAGCTCCGTCAAGGAGCTCGAGGACGGTCTCGCGCCGGAGCTGATCGAGGAGCTGGAACGGATCTCCCTGCCCTTCACGGACGAGACGGTCCCCACCGAGGCGGAACTGCGCATCGCGCAGGCTCAGTTGGTCGGCTGGCTGGAGGGCCTCTTCCACGGCATCCAGACCGCGCTGTTCGCCCAGCAGATGGCGGCGCGCGCGCAGTTGGAGCAGATGCGCAGGGCGCTGCCGCCGGGCATGGGCGGCGGGGACGAGGAAGAGGGTCCGCAGCCCCCCGGCGGGGCCCGCTCCGGCCCCTACCTCTAAGCCCTCTGGCC
>NZ_JAGMUE010000317.1:0-477 GCF_019049165.1 Streptomyces sp. AC627_RSS907 | reverse complement strand
CACGGTCCGGCGCAGGTTGCGGTACCAGTACCCGGCATCGAGACCCGCACCGTCCGCCCACTGCGCGTCCACCGTGGAGAAGAAGGGCACCGAGGCCGTCCGCGGGGACACCGGCGCGAGCACGTCCAGGATCTCCTCGCGGATCTCCTCCACGTGCGTCGAGTGTGAGGCGTAGTCGACTGGGACCGGCCGGGCCCGTTCCACCGATGCCAGCACGGTCTCCAGGCCGGCGGGGTCACCTGCTACCACCACGGACGACGGACCGTTCACCGCCGCCACTGACACGCCCTCCGGCAACAGGGTGCGTACCTCGTCCGCCGGCAGTGGTACCGACACCATGCCCCCACGGCCCGTCAGTGCCGTGATCGCCCGGCTTCTCAGGGCGACCACCCGTGCACCGTCCTCCAGTGACAGCGCGCCCGCCACCACCGCGGCGGCGATCTCGCCCTGTGAATGCCCCACCACCGCGTCCGGACG
>NZ_JAGMUE010000316.1:0-542 GCF_019049165.1 Streptomyces sp. AC627_RSS907 | reverse complement strand
GTCGGCAACGGCCCGTACCGCGTGGACTCGTACAAGAAGGGCACGTCCATGCGGCTCAAGAAGTGGGACAAGTACGGCGGGCCGGACAAGGCCCAGAACGGGGGCGTGGAGCTGCGGGTCTACACCGACGTCGGCACCGCCTACACCGACCTGCAGGGCGGCAACCTCGACCTGGCCGACGACATCCCCGCCGCGCAGCTCAAGAACGTGAAGCAGGACCTGGGCGACCGGTACATCAACCAGCCGGCCGGCATCATCCAGACCCTCACCTTCCCGACGTACGACAAGCGGTGGAGCAAGGCGGGCTCCGAGAAGGTGCGGCGCGGCCTGTCGATGGCCATCGACCGCGAGCAGATCACCGAGCGGATCTTCGAGAAGACCCGCACCCCGGCCACCGACTGGACCTCACCGGTGCTCGGCGCCGACGGCGGCTACAAGGCGGGGCTGTGCGGTGACGCGTGCGAGTACGACCCGAAGAAGGCCAAGCAGCTCATCGAGGAGGGCGGCGGCCTGCCCGGCGGCAAGATGACGATCACGTACAA
>NZ_JAGMUE010000315.1:0-793 GCF_019049165.1 Streptomyces sp. AC627_RSS907 | reverse complement strand
CTGTCACCGCTGTACTCGGTCCCGACGGTCATCCGGGAGTAGGCGATGATGCACTCGGAGCCGCCCACGGTCCGTGTCGCGTACCGCTCCAAAGCCACCGCCCCCAGGGCAGCCACGAGCCAGGCTATAGCGATCAACTGTTGCTCTCGCGGGCTGCGTTGGGACATCACCGGCGCATCGTACTGAGGGCCGGGCGGACGAGGGTGGGTTGTCGGCCAGGCCGTCAGTCGGCCACGGCCTCGATGAGGGAGAACGGTGCGGCCTCGGCGAGGGGGGTGACCGAGGTGAGGGTCAGGCCCGCGCGGTGGCACACCTCGGTGAAGTCCTCGCGGGTGCGCTCTCTGCCGCCCACGTTCACGAGCATGTTGAGGTCGGACAGGTAGGTGATTCCGCCATCGGTGACGTCGGCCTCGGCGTGGGGGTCGACGACCTCGGGGAGTACGGGCTCCACGATGAGGACGCGGCCACCGGGCGGGAGCACCGCGCGACAGTTGCGCAGGATGGTGACCACCTGGTCGTCCGTCCAGTCGTGCAGCACGCTCTTCATCAGGTAGAGGTCCGAGCCCGCGGGGACCGAGCGGAAGAAGTCGCCGGCGACCAGCGAGCAGCGCCCCGCCACGCCGTGCCGCTCCATCGTCGTCGGCGCCTTGGACAGGCCCTCCGCCGTGTCGAAGAGCACGCCGTTCAGGCCCGGGTGGGCGGCCAGCACGCCGGCCAGGAGGGTTCCGTCGCCCCCGCCGACGTCCGTGACCGTGGTGAAGCGGCCGAAGTCGTACGCGGATGGCAACAAGTC
>NZ_JAGMUE010000314.1:0-608 GCF_019049165.1 Streptomyces sp. AC627_RSS907 | reverse complement strand
GTGTGCGCCACCCGGATCATCTCGGCGAGCTCGGCCTGCTTGAGGCCGGCGTCGGCGCCGTGTACGCACAGCGCCCCGTGGCCGCCCCCGGGGTAGGGCTCGTGCATCCAGGCCGTCTCGTTCGGCGGCACCCCGTCGGCGAACACCTTGACCCCGATCGCGGCGAGCCGCCGTTCGTCCACGTCACGCGGCAGGGCGAGCCCGCGCAGGCCGGTGGTCACGTCGGCCGCCGAGCCGCCCATGGGCGCGGGCAGCAACAACACCCGTACCCGTGAGGCCAGTTGGCCGGCCCTGGCCAACTCGACGTAGGCGTGCAGGGTGCCGGTGTCGAGCCCGCCGCCGAGGATCTCGGCGCCGCCCGGGCCGAGGCCGGGCTCCGTGAAGCTGGTGATGCCCTCGGCGTGCAGCGCCGCCACGGCCGACCGGATCGCCTCCTTGCGCTGGGCCACGGTCGCGGGCGGCACCAGCCGCTGGACGAGCGCCTGTGCCGTCTCCTTCAGGATGCCGGTGGGTTCCCCCGCGCCGTCGGTCTCGATCACCCCGCCCGAGGGTGACTCCGTGTCGCGGGCGATCCCGGCGCGGGCGAGCGCCGCCGAGTTCACCCAGAC
>NZ_JAGMUE010000313.1:0-686 GCF_019049165.1 Streptomyces sp. AC627_RSS907 | reverse complement strand
GATCAGGCGTGCAGGCGAAGGCCGGCGCGCCCAGCGCCGCGAGCGCCCCCGCGTGCTCCCGGTCATACGACGGCGCGCCCTCGTCGGACAGCGCCAGCAGCGTCACGAACTGCACGCCCGACGCCTTCATCGCGGCCACCCGCCCGAGCATCTCGTCGCGTATGCCGCCCTCGTACAGGTCGCTGATCAACACGACGACGGTGTCGGCTGGCCGGGTGATCTGGGACTGGCAGTAGGCCAGCGCGCGGTTGATGTCCGTGCCGCCGCCCAGTTGCGTGCCGAAGAGCACGTCCACCGGGTCGTCGAGTTCGTCCGTGAGGTCCACAACCGCCGTGTCGAAGACGACCAGGCGGGTGGCGAGCGAGCGCATCGAGGCCAGCACGGCGCCGAACACCGAGGCGTAGACGACGGAGGCCGCCATCGACCCCGACTGGTCGATGCAGAGGATGACGTCCTTCTTCACCCCGCGCGCGGCCCGCCCGTACCCGATCAGCCGCTCGGGGACCACCGTGCGGTACTCGGGCAGGTAGTTCTTGAGGTTGGCGCGGATGGTGCGGTTCCAGTCGATGTCCTGGTGGCGGGGGCGGCTCACGCGCGCGGAGCGGTCGAGCGCGCCGTTGAGCGTGGCGCGCGTGCGGCTGGACAGCCGCTTCTCGAGGTCCTCCACCACCTTGCGCACCACGGCC
>NZ_JAGMUE010000312.1:0-620 GCF_019049165.1 Streptomyces sp. AC627_RSS907 | reverse complement strand
CGCCACGACCGACATTATGTCGGTCGCTTATCCCGCCCTCACCTCGGGGGGTCCCGTTCGGAGTGTCAAGGCTGTTCAAGCGGCTCGTACGGCCTATTGCGGCGGTCCCTCGAAGGAGGGAAACGGTATCCGGGGCTCCGCAACGCGTTCCGCGCGCCAGCCCTCCTGACGCCCCGTCGAGCCCGGGGAAGATCCGTACGACCTCTCCTCGCCGCGGGCCCCGGCGCAGTAGCATCCGCCCCACGGACGCAGTCCGTTCCGTGCCGTCCACCTGCCTGGAGGAAAGATGCGGCCCACTGCCACGGTGCTGGTCTACAGCGATGACGCGGGCACCCGCGAGCAGGTGCGGCTGGCCGCCGGGCGGCGACCAGCGGCGGACGTCCCCGAGGTCGAGTACCTGGAGTGCGCCACCCTGCCCGCCGTCCTGGAAGCCCTGGAGGCCGGCGGGATCGACGTCTGCGTCCTGGACGGCGAGACCGCGCCCGCCGGCGGCATGGGCGTGTGCCGGCAGATCAAGGACGAGATCTACGCCTGTCCTCCGGTGCTGCTGCTCATGGGCCGCCCGCAGGACGCCTGGCTGGCCACCTGGAGCCGCGCCGAGGCCGCTGTGACGCTCCCGG
>NZ_JAGMUE010000311.1:0-471 GCF_019049165.1 Streptomyces sp. AC627_RSS907 | reverse complement strand
GGTGCGCTCGCCTCGGCGAGTGTGCCGCCCGCGTAGCGGGTCCATTCCTGGTCGGTGGGTGCGTCCTCGGCCTTGCCGTGGATTGTCAGTCGTCGGCTGCCGTCCGTGTCGGGGGCGGCGACCACGACCTGGATCGCGAGTCCGCCGTGGTCGGGCAGGACGAGTGGTGCCTCCAGGGTCAGCTCCTCGACCGTGGCGCAGCCGAGTTGTGTTCCCGCGTGCTGTGCCAGTTCCAGGAAGGCCGTGCCCGGCAGCAGTACCGTCCCGTTCACGGCGTGGTCCGCCAGCCACGGATGTGCTCTCAGCGACAGCCGCCCGGTGAACAGATACCCCTGCGCGTCCGCCAACGGCAGTGCGGCTCCCAGCAGCGGATGTTCCGCGCTGCGCAGCCCCGCCGCACTCACATCACCGCTCGTTGTGGATGCCTCCAGCCAGTACCGCTTGTGCTGGAACGCGTAGGTCGGCAGGTCC
>NZ_JAGMUE010000310.1:0-368 GCF_019049165.1 Streptomyces sp. AC627_RSS907 | reverse complement strand
CCACCTGGAACTGCGGGCAGTCCGCCGCCTGGCCCGGGGTCACCACGAGCACCAGCGGCAGTCCCGCCGCGTCGACCGCTGCGTGGACCTTGCTGCTCAGCCCGCCTCTGGACCTGCCGAGCCCGGCCGCCTTCGCCCGTGCCCGGCGACGGCGCCGTGCCGCGGACCGCTCCCGGTCCTCCTGCGAGTCGCCCGCGCCGGGTACCGGCGGCGGCGCATCACCCGCAGGACCGGTCCCTGTTCCGGCAGCGGAACCCCCTTTTCCTCGGTCAGTGCCTGTTCGAGAGCGTCCAGGGTCTCCCCGGCGACCGCCAGACCTGCCGATTCGTGATGGGCCCGCACGACCGTGGAGTCCACACTGACCAGTT
>NZ_JAGMUE010000033.1:0-6643 GCF_019049165.1 Streptomyces sp. AC627_RSS907 | reverse complement strand
CTCTCAAGCGTCGCCGCACCCGACGCCCCACCCCCGGGCTCGGCGAGCCGCATGCGTATACCGCGGTATACACCTGAGCCCCCTCTCAAGCGCCGCCGCACCCGACGCCCCACCCCCGGGCTCGGCGAGCCGCATGCGTATACCGCGGTATACACCTGAGCCCCCTCTCAAGCGCCGCCGCACCCGACGCCCCACCCCCGGGCTCGGCGAGCCGCATGCGTATACCGCGGTATACACGCCGCCCCGCGGCGCCACCGAAACCAACCCAATCCCACCCCGCGCCCGACCCATCTGAAAAGCTATGTCCCGTCCGAGTACCGGAGTCCGCTCCGGGAAGCACACGGAAACGGAGCACCATGCCTTCCTCAGTCCTCGTCGTGTCCACCGACCCCCAGGGGTCCACGATCTGGTGGGCCGACCGCGTCGGCGACAACCTCCCCTTCGACTTCGCCGCCGCCCACGAAGACCCCGACAGCCTCGCCGGTCTGAAGAGCCTGGGCGCGCAGATCCACGTCATCGCCAACCAGAAGGGCGGCGTCGGCAAGACCACCACCGCCGTCAACCTCGCCGCCGTCACCCACGATGTCCTCGGCTCCAGCGACGACCGGCAGCACATCTTCATCGACACACCCGGCAGCCTCGAGAACGAACACATCCTCGCCGCCGCTCTCGACGTCGCCGACGACGTCCTCGTCCCCATGCCGCCCGAGCCACTCGCGTTCGACCCGACCGCCCGCACCATCGAACGGGTCATCGTTCCCCGCGGCCTGCCCTACACGGTCGTCATCAACGCCTGGGACCCCCGTGACGGCAAGGCCGACCTCGAGGACACCATCGCCTACATCGACGCGATGGGCTGGTCCCGTGCGAAGACCGTCATCCGCCGCTACAAGATCCACACCCGTGCGGCGTCCGAAGGCAAGGTCGTCACCCAGTACGCCGACAACGGCACCACTCTCCGGGCCCGCGAGGACTACTTCCGTCTCGCCCTGGAGCGCGGTTACGGAGGACGCCGCTGATGGCAGGCAAGCGTGTATCCCTCGCCTCCCTCGCCGCCGGCAAGGTAGAGGCCGTCCCCGGCGCCAGCCGCCCCGACCTCGTCCACGTCCACCCGGACACCGTCACCCCCACCCCCCTCAACCCGCGCCGTGCCTTCGACGAGACCGAACTCGCCGAACTCGGTGAGGACATGCGCAACGGGCAGCTCCAGCCCTGCGTGGCCGTGAGCAAGGCGGCCTACCTGAAGCTGTACCCGGAGCACGAAGACCAACTGCCCGACACCTGCCGGTACGTCATGGCCGCCGGCGAACGCCGCTGGCGCGCAGCCCGCCAGGTCGGCCTCGACAGCCTTGACCTGATGCTGCGGCACGACCTCACCGAGACCCGGGTCCGGTTCCTCGCCGCGGTCCTGTCGGAGAACGTGCAGCGCGCCAACTTCAACCCCATCGAGGAAGCCGACGGCCTGCGGGCCATGCTCGAACTCCACGACGGGAACCAAGCCGCCGCCGCCCGCGCGATGGGCAAGTCGAAGGCATGGTTCAACCAGCGGATCGGGCTGCTGCGCCTGTCCGACGAGATGGTGCAACTCGTCCTCCAGGGGGAACTGACCGCGTTCCGGGACATGCGCCGGTTCGCCGCTCTGCCCCCGGACGAGCAGTACGCCACCTGGAAGCGGGAGAAGGAACAGCCGGCACCGCCCCAGCAGGCACCGGCCGCACCAGCGGCGACCGCGCCCGCGAACGCCGCTGCTGTCGGCACGGAGCAGCCGGAAACGTATACCGCGGTATACGCCCCCGCCGGCTCTCCGCCCGCAGCCCCGGACGGTTTCACGGTCGTAGAACCGGACGGTTGCACGGTCGTAGAACCGTCCGCGCCCCCGGGCCCGGCCGCCACTGAAACACCACCCACCTCAGCAACCTCCCCGGCTCCTGCGCCGAGAGCAGCCGAGGCGATCCCGGACCCCCGGGCCGGCGGAGCCACTGCGAAGCCGCCCACCGAGGGACCGCCGCGGCAGCTGCCCTACGACGACGGTGTCTTCATCGCCCACCACCTGATCCGGAAGATGCCCGCCGACGAGCTCGAAAAGTGCTTCCTGCTCCTCCTCAAGCATCGGGAGAAGCAGACGGCCGGCACCGACTGACGAGAGCAGGACCACGGCCCCGCTTCCCCGCCACCCCGGCGGGGGCGGGGCCCTTGGCGGTCGTGGCTGATGCAGTTGTCTTCACCCGCATCATCAGCCCCTCCACCACCGGGGCTGGTCTATGCGGCCTTGCGGTCCTGCTGGCCGTCGGTGGTCAGTTCGCGGGCCAGGCGACGTTCGAGGTCCGTCAGGGGCAGGTCGGGGCGCAGGCGTTCCGGGTGGCCCGGGGGCGGGTCCCGCCACAGGGCTCGCGGGTGCGCGTCCTCGTACGGAGCCGTGTCGCCGACGATGCACAGCCTTCCGTAGGTGACCAGTCCCTCCCACAGGCCGCGGACCAACCGGCGTGGGCACAAGAGCAAGCGCCCCATCCCTGGCACCTCCCGGATCGCTTCTGTGACCGGCGCGGCCGGCCCGGGGGAGCCGGGGCGACGGCGCACGGGAGGTCACCGTCCGCCGCCGGGCTCGAGGATTCGCCGGGTTCCGGTGGAGCGCTCACCGGGCGGAGGTCCGGGCCCGCTCCAGCGGGACGCGAGCGAGGCGCGTGCGGATCCCGAGCGGTTCCGGACAAGGTCGGGGACAGCCGCAGCACGACGGGCCCCGCCGCAGCCGCCCGCCCTCGGTGGACCGCGGCACGCCTGCGGCCGAGCAGGGAACCGGCACGGCGGACAGACGCCTTGGACGACGAAGGGTGTGGACGATGCCGGAAGCGCGAGTGCACCGTACTGCCTGTGAAGTGACCGCCCCGGCCCCGGCCGGAGTGCTGTACGGACTGATCGCCGACGCCACCGTGTGGCCGCTGTTCTTCCCCCCGTGCGTCCACGTGGAGCAACTGGACTTCGACGGAACGCGGGAGCGCCTGCGCATGTGGGCCCTCGCGGGCGACAGGATCAGCTCCTGGGTGTCACACCGGCGCCTGGACGTCGGACAGCGGCGGGTGGAGTTCCGCCAGGAACTGACCTCCGCCCCGGTCGAGTCGATGTCCGGGACCTGGACGGTGCGCCCCTTCGGCGACGAATCCCGGGTGACCCTGGAGCACGCCTTCACCGTGGCCGGCGACGCCCCCGCCGACGTGGCCTGGGTGGAGCGGGTCACCCGCGCCAACAGCCGCACCCAGCTCGACCGGCTGGCCTGGCTCGCCGAGCGCTGGACCCGCCTGGACGACCTCGCGGCGACCTTCGAGGACACCGTGCGGGTCAAGGCGCCCGCCGAGCTGATCTTCGACTTCCTCCACCGGGCCGCGGACTGGCCCGAGGACCTGGCGGACACGCGTCCGCTGGCCGTGCTGGAAGACACCCCGGGGGTCCAGGTGGTCACCCTGGACGGCCGGTCCGCGACCGGCACCGGGGCGGTGCGCATCAGCTTCCCGAGCGCGGGCCGCATCGTGCACAAGCACACGCGGACGTCCGGACCGCTGGCCGCCTACACCGGCGAATGGTCCGTCGAGCCCGACGAGTCGGGCGTCAACGTGACCGTGCGGCACAACGTGCTGCTCAGTGACGACGCCGCCGGGCCGGGCGAGGGCGCCGCCCGGCGGGTGTGCGACGAGTTGGGCCGGGCCGGCCGGCGCGTGCTGGCCCACGCCGCGCGCCACGCCTCCGGCGTGGTGCGGGTCCTGTGACCGCCGCGACCGGCACGGCCGCCGGGCCCGCGGGGGAGAGCCGCACCACGAGCCCCACCACGGGTCCCACCACGGGTCCCACCACGGGTCCCACCCCGGGTCCCGCCCTGGGGCGCGGCGCGGGCCCCGCTCCGGGCCCCACCCCGGGCCGTGCCACGGTGTGGGACGCCGGCGAGCCCCGACGTGCCGCCCGGCTGGAGGCCGCGCTCGGTGACCCCTTCGACCCCGGCAACCCGCACGGGCACCTGGCCCTGGTGCGGGCCGACGACACCCGGGAGGCACCCGCGGCCACCGAGGCGCTGCTCGCCGGCCACGGGCTGTCCGCCGAGTTCGTGCCCCACGACCTCGGCGGCCGGCTGACCGACCTCGAACAGCTCGCCCGCGTGCTGCGCCCGCTCTTCCGCCGCGACCTCGCGCTCGGCTACGGCTTCGGCGTCACCTCGCTGTTCGCCGCCTCCTCGGTGTGGACCGCGGGCGACGCGTCCCAGCGCGCGGCCCTCGCCGAGGTGCTGCTCGGCGGCGGCCGGGTCGCGATCGTGCACCGCGAGGTGGCGCACGCCAACGCCATCCTGCGCCGCGAGGTCGGCGCGGTGCGCACGCCGGGCGGCGGCTTCCTGCTGAACGGGAGCAAGGACGCGGTCATGAACGCCGACCGCACCGACACGTTCGTCGTCTACGCCCGCACCGCCACCGAGGACGGCTCCGGCAGCCACTCGGTGCTCCTGCTGCCCGGGCCGCCCGCCTCCGGCGAGGTGCGCAGGCCGGCGCGGGTGGAGATGCCCGGCATGCGCGGGGCCCGCTTCCACGAGCTCCAGCTCCACGACGTGACACTGCCCGAGAGCGCCCTGGTCGGCTCCCTCGGCGAGGGCGTGACCCTGGCCCTGCGCAGCTTCCAGATCAGCCACTGCCTCATCCCGGGCACGGTGCTCGCGGGCGTGGACAGCGTGCTGCGGCTGGCCGTGCGCGCCGCCACCGAGAACCGGCCCGACGGACAGCCCGCCCGCCGCTGGCACAAGGCGCTCAGCGGGGTGTTCGCGGACCTGCTGGCCTGCGACGCCATGGCCGTCACCGGACTGCGCGCGCTCAGCCTCGTACCGCAGGACGCGTACCTGCTCGCGGCGGCCGTCAAGTACACCATGCCGGACCTGCTGCGTGAGGACCTGGAGGAGCTGGCCGCCGTGCTCGGCGCCCGGGGGTACGACCGCGGGCCGCTGTACGGGGGCTTCCAGAAGCTCGCCCGGGACCTGCCCGTGGCCGGGCTCGGGCACTCGGGGACGGCCGTCTGCCAGGCGGTGCTGGTGCCCCAGTTGCCGGCGCTGGCGCGTACGGCGTGGTTCCGGACCGAGGAACCGCCCGCCGAACTGTTCCGGCCGGGGGCCCCGGTGCCGCCGCTCGACCACCGCAGGCTCACCCACTCCGGGACCGACGACCTGCTCACGGCGACGCTGATCGGGGCCGCCGAACGGCTGGCCGGGCAGGCGTCGTCCGGGCCGCTGCACGCCGCGCTCGCCGCGCTGGCACGGACGCTGGTGGAGGAGCTGCGGGTGCTGCGCGCGCGGTGCGCGGCGCTGCCCGCCGCCGGGAGCACGGCGTTCGACCCGGTGGCCTGCGCCCTGGCCGACCGCTACGCCCTGGTGCTGTCCGCCGCCGCCTGCCTCGGCGTCTGGGAGGGCCAGGCGGGCGGCGACACCTTCCTGGCCGACCCCGCCTGGGCGGTGCTCGTGCTCAGCCGCATCGGCCGCAGACTCGGCGCCCCGGTGCCGGATCTGCCGGCGGGGGTGCAGGAGACGGTCCTGGCGGAGGTGCTCGGGCGCTGCCGTCACGGGCGCAGCCTGGATCTGTACGGCACGCCACTGGCCTGCTGAGCGTACGGAGACGCTTGTCGGAGATGTTCGGGCGGGGGTGTGCGGGCCGGTGAGGTGCCGGGTACGTCCGACGACGCCCTCGACTCCGCCGGGGGGACCGGCGAGAGACCACACGCAGGGAGACGACGATGAACCGGGTCAGATGTGCCGTGCCCCTTCACGTGTCACGGCCGTCCGGGCCCTGGCCCGGGGTGCGGGAGAACCTTTCCCAGCTCGGCAACGCGCTGGTCTGCACGACCTGGAGCGAGTGGCTGCCCAGCGTGCTGACCACCCGTCGGCTGCGGGAACTGCTCGGCTCCGACTGGCAGCGTTACCGGCGCACTCCCGACGCGGTGGTGCGCTACCGGTTCGCCGCGTCCCGGCTGCTGATCAAGTACACGGCCGCCGCGGCCCTGGCCGTCCCGCCCGAGTACCTGGACCTCGCCTACCGGCTGGGCGGGCGCCCCTACCTGCGCGGCTTCGACCAGATCGAACTGAGCCTGAGTCACACCGGTGACCTGATGGCCGTCGGCCTCAGCCGCATCGGCCGCATCGGGGTGGACGTGGAACCCGCCGACCGGCCCGTACGCCTGGAGCTGCTGGAGACCCAGGTCTTCACCCCGGCCGAGGCCCGGGAGCTGGCCGGACTGCCGGAGGGGGAGCGAGGCGCCCACGCGCTGCGCCTGTGGACCCTGAAGGAGGCCTACAGCAAGGCCCTCGGGCAGGGACTGCGGTTCGCGTTCAAGGAGTTCGGCTTCAGCGGCGGCCGGCTGACCGCCCCCGACGGCAGTGTCGTCACGCGCGGCGAGTGGGGGTTCGCCACCTATCCGGTGATGGACCGGTACCTGCTGAGCGTGGCCTGTCACGACGCCGGACTGAGCACCGCCGGTGACACCTCCGTGGGGACCATGCTGGACCAGGGGTTCATGTCGGCGATGACGGATACGGCGCGCGGGTAGGGCCGGTCCTCCGGGGCGCGAGCCACCCGCCCACGAGCCACCCGCCCATGAGCCGCCCGCCCACGAGCCGCCCGCCCTCGAG
>NZ_JAGMUE010000309.1:0-377 GCF_019049165.1 Streptomyces sp. AC627_RSS907 | reverse complement strand
GAGTTCCCCGACGTCGATATCGCCGTGGTGAACGGGCCGGGTTCGGTGGTGGTGGCCGGGTGTGAGGCTGACATCGACCGGGTTGCCGGGCGTGGTTGGAAGACGTCGCGTCTGCGGACCAGTCATGCGTTCCATTCGCGGTTGGTGGAGCCGATGCTGGCGGAGTTCCGTGCGGTGGTGCGCGGGCTGTCCTTCAGTGAGCCGTCGGTGCCGGCGGTGTCGACGGTGTCTGGGCGGGTGGTGGAGCCGGGGCAGTGGTCTGATGCGGAGTACTGGGTGGAGCAGGTCCGGCGGCCGGTCCGGTTCGCCGACGCGGTCAGCGCGCTCGACGGCGTCACCCGGTTCGTGGAACTGGGCCCGGACGCGGTGCTGAGTGC
>NZ_JAGMUE010000308.1:0-4774 GCF_019049165.1 Streptomyces sp. AC627_RSS907 | reverse complement strand
TGACCATACCCATCGAGGAGACCGCCGAGGACATCGGCGGCGACACCACGGTCCTCGCGGTCGGCACCCTGCGCCGCGACGAAGGCGGTCTGCGGCGGTTCCTGCTGTCGGCCGGTGAACTGTTCGTCCGCGGTGTCGCGGTGGACTTCACACCGTTCCACGGGGGTGTCCCGGCCTACCAGGACCTGCCGACCTACGCGTTCCAGCACAAGCGGTACTGGCTGGAGGCATCCACAACGAGCGGTGATGTGAGTGCGGCGGGGCTGCGCAGCGCGGAACATCCGCTGCTGGGAGCCGCACTGCCGTTGGCGGACGCGCAGGGGTATCTGTTCACCGGGCGGCTGTCGCTGAGAGCACATCCGTGGCTGGCGGACCACGCCGTGAACGGGACGGTACTGCTGCCGGGCACGGCCTTCCTGGAACTGGCACAGCACGCGGGAACACAACTCGGCTGCGCCACGGTCGAGGAGCTGACCCTGGAGGCACCACTCGTCCTGCCCGACCACGGCGGACTCGCGATCCAGGTCGTGGTCGCCGCCCCCGACACGGACGGCAGCCGACGACTGACAATCCACGGCAAGGCCGAGGACGCACCCACCGACCAGGAATGGACCCGCTACGCGGGCGGCACACTCGCCGAGGCGAGCGCACCGGCGGACGCCCTGACCGGACCGTGGCCCCCGGCCGGGGCCGAACCCCTGGACACCACCGGCCTGTACTCCCGCTTCGCCGAGCACGGTTACCGGTACGGGCCCGGATTCCAGGGACTCAAGGCGGCCTGGCACCACGGTGACGAGGTGTACGCCGAGGTCGCCCTGCCCGAGGCGCAGCATGACCGCGCCCGGCGGTTCGGCCTGCACCCGGCGCTCCTGGACGCGGCACTGCACGCGCTGTGGCTGACGGCCGTGGAGGGTGGCCCGTCCGCGGGCGAGGCCGACGGTGTCCGGCTGCCGTTCAGCTGGGGCGGGACGAGCCTGTACGCGTCGGGCGCGACGACCCTGCGGGTGCGGCTGAGGACGACCGGCACCGACGAGGTCGCGATCACCGTCGCCGACGCCGCCGGGTCCCCGGTCGCCGCCGTCGAGTCGCTGGTGATGCGCCCGCTCGCGGCGGGACAGCTGGAGGCCGCCCGGGTGCGGTCGCTGTACCGGGTCGACTGGCATCCGGTGACCGCCGACGGCACGGACGTACCGCCGTACGAGGTGGCCGACTTCACCGGACCCGACGACGACGTGCACGCCGTCGCGCACCGGACGCTCGCCCGGGTCCAGGAGTGGCTGGCCGCGGAGCACGAGGACGACCGGCGTCTGGTGTTCGTCACCCGCGGCGCGGCCGGGCCCGGCGTCCGGGACGCGGTGCACGCGTCGGTGTGGGGCCTGGTCAGGGCGGCGCAGACCGAGCACCCCGATCAGTTCGTGCTGATGGACCTCGGTCCGGACGACGACGTCACCCCGTGGCTGCCCGTCGCCGTGGCCGGCGGCGAACCGCAGGTCGCGGTCCGGGACGGTGCCGTACTCGCGGCCCGTCTCGTACGGGCCGCGCCGACCGGCGAGGAGCCGAAGTGGGAACCGGACGGCACGGTGCTCATCACCGGTGCGAGCGGTGTTCTCGGCGGGCTGACCGCGCGGCACTTGGTGGACCGGCACAACGTGCGCGACCTCGTACTGGTCGCACGCTCCGGCCCCGATCCGGAGCTGGTCGAGGAGCTCACGGCGGCGGGGGCCCGGGTGGCGGCCGTCCGCTGTGATGCGGCCGACCGCACGGCGATGGCCGAGGTCATCGCCGGCATCCCGGCCGATCGGCCGCTGACCGGGGTCGTGCACGCGGCCGGCGTGCTCGACGATGCCCCGGTCACGTCGCTGACGCCGGAGCAGGTGGACCGCGTACTGCGGCCCAAGGCCGACGCGGCGCTGCTGCTCGACGAGCTGACCCGCGGCCTGCGGCTTTCCGCGTTCGTGCTGTTCTCCTCGGCGTCGGCGACCTTCGGCGCGGCCGGTCAGGCCAACTACGCCGCGGCCAACGCCTTCCTCGACGCGCTGGCCGAGCGCAGGCGCGCCGCGGGCCTGCCGGCCCAGTCGCTGGGCTGGGGCTTCTGGGAGCAGCGCAGCGCCATGACCGGCGGCCTCGGCGACCGTGAGGTGGCCAGGCTGGCCGGCGGTGGTGTGCGGCCCATCGGCTCGGCCGACGGACTCGCGCTGTTCGACGCCGCGTCGGCCATGGACGACGCCGTGCTGGTCCCGATCCACCTGGACCTGTCGCCCCGCGGCGGGGAGATTCCGCCGCTGCTGCGGCACCTGGTGCGGCCCGCCGTGCGACGGACCCAGGTCATGGCCGAGGGCTCGGCGGACGCGATAACGTTCCGGCAGCGTGTTGAGGGGCTGCCGGAGGAGGCGCGGCGGGAAAGCCTGCTGGATCTGGTGCGGTCGGCCGTGGCCGGGGTCGTCGCCTACGACGGGCCCGCCTCCGTGGACCCGGACACGACGTTCATGAGCCTCGGCTTCGACTCGCTGATGGCCGTCGAACTACGCAACCGCCTCTCCGCCGCCGTCGGCACCCGGCTGACGCCGACGCTGGTGTTCGACTACCCGACAGCCTCGGGGCTGGCCGGCTACCTCTACGACAAGCTGGGGCTCGCCCCGGCCGAGGCACCCGCGGCGCTCGCGCAAACGGGCGGGGCAGCGGACGACGAGGAGATCCGCGAGGCCGTCGCGTCCGTCTCCGTGGAGCAGCTGCGTGCGGCCGGGGTGCTCGACGTGATCCTGCGGCTGGCGGAGGAGGCCCGCCGGCAGCCGACGGCCGACCGGATCAGTCACCTCCAGAGCATGGACGTGGATGGTCTTGTCCGTTGGGCCAATGCCCTTGGTGATGACGAATCCTGACCCCGATCGACGTGTGTGGAGCTCATGATGACTGCCTCTCAGGAGCAGGTGATCGCTGCCCTGCGCAGCGCACTGGTGGACAACGAACGACTCAGGGAGGCCAACCAGCGTCTGTCCGAGCGGACCGACGAGCCGGTCGCCGTGGTGGCCATGGGCTGCCGCTACCCCGGCGGGGTCGCCTCGCCCGATGACCTGTGGACCCTGGTCGGCGAGGCGCGGGACGCCATCTCCCCGTTCCCCGAGGACCGCGGATGGGACACCGGCCGGCTCTTCGGCGAGGGCGGACCCGCCACGCTGACGTCCCGCACCCGCGAGGGCGGCTTCCTCGCCGACGCCGGCGCCTTCGACCCGGGCTTCTTCGGCATCTCGCCGCGCGAGGCGCTCGCGATGGACCCGCAGCAGCGGCTGCTTCTGGAGACCAGCTGGGAGGCGTTCGAACGCGCGGGCATCGACCCGGGCACCCTGCGCGGCAGCAGAACGGGCGTCTTCGTCGGCCTGATGGGCACCGACTACGGCGGCCCCCTGCACCACGTCCCGGACGGCGTCGAGGCGTTCCTCGGCATGGGTACCCAGTCCAGCGTGGGCTCCGGCCGGATCTCGTACGTCTTCGGCCTGGGGGGTCCGTCCGTCACCGTCGACACCGCCTGCTCCTCGTCCCTGGTGGCGATCCACCTGGCTGCGCAGTCCCTGCGCGCGGGAGAGAGCGAGCTGGCCCTGGCCGGCGGCGCGACCGTGATGGCGAGCCCCAGCCTGTTCGTAGGCCTCAGCCAACAGGGCGGCGTCGCCGCCGACGGCCGCTGCAAGTCCTTCGCCGAGGGCGCCGACGGTGCCGGCTTCGGCGAGGGCGTCGGCGTGGTGCTGCTGGAGCGGCTGTCGGACGCCCGTCGTCACGGGCACCCGGTGCTCGCGGTGATCCGCGGCAGCGCGGTGAACCAGGACGGCGCGTCCAACGGGCTGACCGCCCCCAACGGCCCGTCGCAGCAGCGCGTCATCCGGCAGGCACTGGCCAATGCCGGGCTGAAGCCCTCCGACGTGGACGTGGTGGAGGCGCACGGCACGGGTACGTCACTGGGCGACCCGATCGAGGCGCAGGCCCTGCTGGCCACCTACGGCCAGGACCGCGACCGGCCGCTGTGGCTGGGCTCGCTGAAGTCCAACATCGGCCACACCCAGGCCGCCGCGGGCGTCGCCGGTGTCATCAAGATGGTGCTGGCGATGCGGCACGGAGTGCTGCCCAGAACCCTGCACATCACCCGGCCGTCGACGCACGTCGACTGGTCGGCGGGCGATGTCCGGCTGCTCACCGAGGCGGTCGACTGGCCCGAGTACGGGCACCCCCGGCGCGCCGGCGTGTCCTCCTTCGGGGTGAGTGGCACCAACGCCCACCTCGTCCTGGAGCAGGCCGCCGAGGCCGACGAGGAACCCGCCGCGGCGGCGCCCCCGCCCGGCACGGCGGTTCCCTGGCTGCTGTCCGCGCGGACGGCCGACGCCCTGCGCGACCAGGCCGACCGGCTGCGCACCCACCTGGCGGCACGGCCCGGCCTCGCGCCGGCCGACATCGGGTTCTCCACCGCGACCGGCAGGGCCGCGCTGCCGCACCGCGCGGTCGTCGTCGGCGCCGGTCGCGACGCCCTCGCGCACGAACTGGATCTGCTGGTCCGCGGCGAGTTCTCCGACCACACCGTTCGCGGCACCACCGCACCGGCCGGGAAGAAGGTGTTCGTCTTTCCGGGGCAGGGTTCGCAGTGGCCGGGTATGGCGGTGGAGCTGCTGGAGTCGTCGCCGGTGTTCGCGGCACGGTTCGAGGAGTGCGAGCGTGCTCTGGCACCGTTCGTGGACTGGTCGCTGTCGGAGATGGTCCGCTCGGGCGCCTACGACCGGGTGGACGTGGTCCA
>NZ_JAGMUE010000307.1:0-436 GCF_019049165.1 Streptomyces sp. AC627_RSS907 | reverse complement strand
GGTAGGCCGGGACACCCCCGTGGAACGGTGTGAAGTCCACCGCGACACCGCGGACGAACAGTTCACCGGCCGACAGCAGGAACCGCCGCAGACCGCCTTCGTCGCGGCGCAGGGTGCCGACCGCGAGGACCGTGGTGTCGCCGCCGATGTCCTCGGCGGTCTCCTCGATGGGTATGGTCAGGACGGGGTGGGCGCTGACCTCGACGAAGGCGCCGAAGCCGGCGCCGGCCAGCTTGCGCACCGCTGTTTCGAACTCCACGGTCCGGCGCAGGTTGCGGTACCAGTACCCGGCATCGAGACCCGCACCGTCCGCCCACTGCGCGTCCACCGTGGAGAAGAAGGGCACCGAGGCCGTCCGCGGGGACACCGGCGCGAGCACGTCCAGGATCTCCTCGCGGATCTCCTCCACGTGCGTCGAGTGTGAGGCGTAGTCGAC
>NZ_JAGMUE010000306.1:0-562 GCF_019049165.1 Streptomyces sp. AC627_RSS907 | reverse complement strand
GTTGAGGCCCTGCTCCTCGTCCGTCCACCAGCCGAAGCGGACCCGGTTCTTCATGTTCGGGTTCTTCTCGGCCAGCGCCAGGGCCGTCTCAAGCAGCGCGGCCGAGCCCGAGGCGTTGTCGTTGATGCCGGGGCCGGCACCCACGCTGTCCAGGTGCGCGCCGAACATGTACGTGTTGGCCGCGTCGCCCTTGGGCCACTCGGCGATCAGGTTCGGGCCCGCGCCGGAGGTGCACCCGGAGGTGCAGGGCTGCTCGGTGACGGTGTAGCCCGCCGCCTGGAGCTTGCCCTTCACGTACGCGACGGAGTCCCGGTAGCCCTGGCTGGTCGAGCGGCGGTTGCCGCCGTTGCGGCTGGCGATGGACTGGAACTCGGTCAGGTGCGCCCGGACCTTGGCCACGTCGATGTCCGGGGCGCCGGTGCCGGGCCCGCTGCCGCCGACGGTCAGCGTGTACTGCGCGGTGTGTGTCGCGGTGCCCTTGGCCGTGATGGTGATCGGGTACGTGCCCGGGGCGGTGCTGGTGGAGGTCGTCACCTTCATGGTGGAGCTGGCGCCGGAGGTC
>NZ_JAGMUE010000305.1:0-705 GCF_019049165.1 Streptomyces sp. AC627_RSS907 | reverse complement strand
CCCCTCTTCATCCCGGCGCTTCGCCACTCAGTGGACACGCGCCGTTGTGGTGCGGTTTTCCGCACTTCGCCGTCCGTACGCGAACCGGGGCCGACGCCCCTTCAGGCGGCGTGCGGAAGGGACGTGGCACCGCCGCGCGAGGTGGCCGGCGGACGCGGCGGGACGGGACGGGCGACGCGGAGTCGGCGCTACCCGGCGGGGTGGGCGCACCGTGGCGCCGGCGCCCTCACGCGCCGGCCTCGTGCCGGTCCGCGCGGGGCATGGGAGCGTCGCCGCTCAGTCGCTCGGGGCCGCCGTAACCGGGGCTGGCGTAGTCCGGGCTGGCGTAGCCGATGCGCGGGCGCTGCGGGCGGCGGTCGGTCCGCCGCCCCGGTCGCGCCTGTTCGCGCTCGGCCAGTCGGGCCCGCAGGAAGGGCAGCATGCCACGCTCCAACAGGGCCCGCTGCCAGGTCTCCCGGGCCTGGTCCACGGCGGAGGCGCGTGCCGCGCGGTCCGGGCCCGGCCGGGGTACGGAGCGGTGTCGGAGGGCCGTGACGAGGAGGCCGGCCAGCGCCGCCGCCCCGGTCAGCACGGCGATCACGGCTGCGGTCCAGCCGGCGCGTACGAGCGCGTCGGCCGTCTCCGGCACCGCGTCCGCGACCTCCAGGACGTAGCCGAGCACCAGGAAGACCACGGCCGCCATGCTGGCCAGCAGCGGGGCGAGGA
>NZ_JAGMUE010000304.1:0-553 GCF_019049165.1 Streptomyces sp. AC627_RSS907 | reverse complement strand
CCTGGTGGCCCAGGGCCTGGGCGCGCCAGCACAGGTCCACGTCGTCGCGCATGAGCGGGAGGCGGACGTCGAAGCCGCCGAGTTCGTCCCACACGTCGCGTCGGATGAGCATGCCGGCGCTGGAGACGGCGAGCACGGGCCGCACCTGGTCGTGCTGGCCCTGGTCCTGCTCGCGGCGCTCCAGACCGGTCCAGCGGCGCCCGCTGCGGGCGATGCTGACGCCGACTTCGAGCAACTGCCGCTTGTCGTACCAGCTCCGCAGCTTGGGCCCGATGATGGCCGCCCGGGGGCTGGCGTCGGCGACGCGCAGCAACTCGGCCAGGGCGGTGGGCTCGGGGGCGCAGTCGTCGTGCAACAGCCACAGCCACTGCACGGGTTCGCCGTGCGGCAGCTCGGGCATGTCGTACGCGTCGTCGCGCCAGGTGCGGGTGGCCGGGTCCCAGCCGCTGGGGCGCTTGAGGTACGGCAACTGGTCCGGCGTCAGCACCGGGGCCGTGCGCACCGCTTCGTCGACGGCCGTGCCGAAGCCGCTGCGGCGCGCGAGGTGCAGGAC
>NZ_JAGMUE010000303.1:0-682 GCF_019049165.1 Streptomyces sp. AC627_RSS907 | reverse complement strand
CCCTCGCTCATCACCCGGACCACCAACGACGTGCAGCAGGTGCAGACGCTGTGCCTGATGACGTTCACGTTGATGGTGACGGTGCCGATCATGTGCGTCGGCGGCATCGTGATGGCGCTCGACCAGGACGTGCCGCTCTCCGCGCTGCTGCTGGTCATCGTGCCGGTCCTGGGCGTGATCGTCACGCTGGTCGTGCGCCGGCTGCGGCTCGCCTTCCGGGGCGTGCAGAAGAGCGTGGACCGGGTGAACCGGGTGCTGCGCGAGCAGATCGCCGGCATCCGGGTCATCCGCGCCTTCGTCCGCGACGCGTACGAACGTGAGCGGTTCGCCGGCGCCAACACCGAGCTGATGGACGTCTCGCTGCGCGCCGGCCGGCTGATGTCGCTGCTGTTCCCGCTGGTGCTGCTGGTCGTCAACGTCTCCAGCGTCGCCGTGGTCTGGTTCGGCGGCCAGCGCATCGACGACGGCGGCATGCAGATCGGCGCCCTGACGGCGTTCCTCTCCTACCTGATGCAGATCCTGACCGCCGTGATGATGGGCACCTTCATGCTCATGATGATCCCGCGGGCCGAGGTGTGCGCCGAGCGCATCCAGGAGGTGCTGGACACCGAGAGCAGCGTCGTACCCCCGGCGCGCCCGGTCGACCCCGTCACCCCGCTCGACCAGCCCGCCGCGACCATCG
>NZ_JAGMUE010000302.1:0-551 GCF_019049165.1 Streptomyces sp. AC627_RSS907 | reverse complement strand
TCGTGAACCGCTCCTTCAGCTCGCCGATCAGGTCCTCGATGGCGAGGGTGGAGATCGGGTCGAGCGCCGAGCACGGCTCGTCCATCAGCAGGACCTGCGGCTCGACCGCGATGGCGCGGGCGATGCACAGGCGCTGCTGCTGACCGCCGGAGAGGCCGGAGCCGGGCTTGTTCAGCCGGTCCTTGACCTCGTTCCAGAGGTTGGCGCCCTTGAGCGACTTCTCGACCACGTCGTTCAGCTCGCTCTTGCGGTACGAGCCGTTCAGGCGCAGGCCCGCCGCCACGTTGTCGAAGATCGACATGGTGGGGAACGGGTTGGGGCGCTGGAAGACCATGCCGATCGTGCGGCGCACGGAGACGGGGTCGACGCCGGAGCCGTAGAGGTTCTCGTCGTCCAGCATCACCTTGCCCTCGACCCGGCCGCCGGGGGTGACCTCGTGCATGCGGTTGAGGGTGCGCAGGAAGGTGGACTTGCCGCAGCCCGAGGGGCCGATGAAGGCGGTCACGGAGCGGGGCTCGACGGTCATCGAGATGTCCTCGATGGCCTTGTGC
>NZ_JAGMUE010000032.1:0-21114 GCF_019049165.1 Streptomyces sp. AC627_RSS907 | reverse complement strand
TACGGGGCGGGCGACGCGCCGACCGGGGTCGGTGGTGTGCCGTCCGGGAGGTGCGGGGCTTGGCCCGGTGGCGGCGGGGCACCGGCCGTGGTGGACGGGGTCGGCTCCGGGACCGGCGGTGCGCCGCCCGGGGCGGGCGGGGTCCGGATCGGAGCAAGCGGTGCGCCATCGGGGGCGGGCGGGGCCGGGGCCGGGACCGGTGGCATGCCGTCCGGGGCCGACGGTGTTCGGTCCAGGGGCGACGGCGTGCCGTTCCGGGACGCGACCGGGCCGGACGGCCGCCGTGGATCCGTCGGTACGGCGCCCACTCCCGGGGCCCGCTCGAGCGGCCCCTCGGGACCGAACCCCGGTGGCAACGGCCCGACTTGGTCGAAGATCTCGATCAGCTCGTCATCGGGTCCGGGCTCCGGCAGCAGCTCCGCCGCCGCGGCCAGCGCCTTGCGCGCCCCCGTTGCGGTGCGGAACCTCGCCGACGGGTCCGGCTGCACCAGCGTCGCCACGACCTGCCACAACGGCTCGGGGATCCCCTGCGGCGCGGGCGGCGTCCCATGGTCGGCGAAGTACTGCACGAGCGCCTTGGCGTCCGGCTTGGCGCCCTCCAGCAGATGCAGGGCGACCAGCCCCACGGCGAACAGGTCCGCCGGAAAGTCCGGTTCCGCGCCCATCATCTGCTCCGGCGCGAGATAACCGGGCGTCCCCACCACCAGGTTGGTCTCGGTCAGCCGCGGCTCACCCAGCCGCATCGCGATGCCGAAGTCGGACAGCCGCAAGCGGGGCCGGCCCGTCCCGGTCGCCTCGAGCAGCAGATTGGCGGGCTTGATGTCGCGGTGCACCACGTCCTCCGCGTGCACCGCCGCCAGGCCCGCCAGCAACTGGTCGAGCAGGGTGCATACGAAGGCGGGCGGCAGGGGACCGTAGTCCCCGACCAGATGGACGAGCGAGCCGCCCGTGACCAGGTCCATGGTGAACAGGACCTTGTCGTCGTCGGCGGCCCAGCTGGCGGGCGCGAGGACATGGGGATGATCGATCCGCAGTGCCTGCTCACGGACGAAACGCAGCAGCGCGTGCGCGTCCCTCTGCTGCAACACCTTGGCGGCCACATAGCGCCGCCGGCGGTGGTCCCAGGCACGCCATACGGCACCGGCCCCTCCACGGCCGACCGGATCGACCAGCTCGTACCGGCCGGCGAAGACCTCACCCATGGCTGTGTGCCGCTCCTCCCCCTCGCGCCACTCCCCCGGGTCCGGTCGCCACTCCCTCGGCGACCGGACCCCAAGGGGTCAGTTCTGGTGGGACTGGTAGTGCGCGACCGCGTCCGACGTGCGGCCGGCGCCGTACACCCGCAGGAACTCGGCCAGCTCCGGGTGGGACGAGGAGAGGGAGTCCGCCGCGTCGATGATGTCCCCGGCGGCCGCCACCGAACGCAGCAGAGACTGGATCTCCCGGACCACCCGCTTGACCGTCGGCGCCCCCGAACTGCTCGTCGTCTGCGTGGTGTTGCTGAGCACCGAGCCCCCCTGCGACTTCTTGATCTCGTCCATGCGCTCGGTCGCCTCCGCCGCGCTCACGCTGCCGTCCGCGACCTGCCCCGCCAGGTCCTGCAGCAACTGCACCCGCTGGACCACCGCCGGGTTGCCGATCTTCGCCCGCTGGCCGCTCATCAGCTGTGACAGCATCGGCGCGGACAGCCCCAGCACCCCCGCGAGACGAGCCTGGTTGAGACCGAGATCGTCGATAAGCCTACGGAAGAGCGCCCCCAACGGCTCCCCGTACCAGTTCCGCTGCAGTTCCCGCGCTCTTGCGGTGGCTTCCTGCTGTGCGGCGTCCATTGCGTCTCCCCATCGCTTCCCCAAGAACCGCAGTTCGCTCCAGCGAACCACGCCGAGCATCTTACGGAGCGTGGTTGTTCCCCGGGAGCCCCAATCATTTGTGAGATACGGGGGGCGACCCGGTACTCTTGTCTGCGGCGCCCGTCGGTATGCGGTACCCGACCGGACGCCTCCTCCTAGGGGGCCTTAGCTCAGTTGGTAGAGCGCTGTCTTTGCATGGCAGATGTCAGGGGTTCGACTCCCCTAGGCTCCACTCTCAAGAGCCCGTCCGACCTGCGGAAACGCAAGTGGACGGGCTCTTCGCGTCCACGCCGTCACTCAGCGTGAACGCTCTCAACAGCCGGACGGAGAGGGCCCGTTGACGCTCAGGGACCACCGCACGGCCCACACGGCACAACGGGAACCGGCCCACGGGCGGCCCCTCTCGGCACCGGGGCGGCGCTGTCTGCTCTTGATATCGTCACTCCACAGGGCACCAGCGCCACACCCCGACGGGGCGGTGCCACGTGGCTCATCGCCGTCGGAGCCGTCCGGTCGCTGCCGACGAGGTGGAAGGGGTAGACCATGCGGGCGAAGGTAAGGGCCGCTCTCGACGCGCTCTATATGAAGCGCCTGGTCAGGGAGTTGGAGGGACGCCCACGCCCCCAGCACATCGGCATCATGCTGGACGGAAACCGCCGGTGGGCCAAGATGTCGGGCATCGACGACCCCCGAGAGGGCTACCGGGCCGGTGGCGCGAAGGTGCTGGACTTCCTGCGCTGGTGCGACTCCGCGCAGATCGAGCACGTCACCCTCTTCATGCTCTCCGACGACAACCTCCACCGCCCCGAAGAGCAGCTCAATCCGCTCATCGACATCATCGCCGAGGTCGTGGAACGGCTCGCCACGCCGGGCAACCCCTGGACCGTCGAAGTGGTCGGCGCCCTGGACCTGCTGCCGGCCGAATCCGCGAACCGCCTCAAGACCGCCACCGCCGCCACCCAGGGCCGCAAGGGCGGAACCAAGGTCGATGTCGCCGTGGGCTACGGCGGCCGACGGGAGATCGTCGACGCCGTACGGTCGGCCCTGATGGAGCACAGCTCCCAGGGCGGGGACATCGACGAGTTCATCGAGACCTTCACCATGGAGCACATCTCCAAGCACCTGTACTCCAAGACGCGGTCCGAGTCCGACCTCATCATCCGCACCTCCGGCGAACAGCGGCTTTCCGGTTTCCTCCTCTGGCAGTCCGCCTACGCCGAGGTTCACTTCTGCGAGACCTACTGGCCGGACTTCCGCGAGATCGACTTCCTCCGCGCCCTGCGCTCCTACTCCCTGCGCGAACGCCGTTACGGCCGCTGAGCCCCGAGCGACAGTTTCACGTGAAACACCACCACGGGGCAGGAGACCCTGAAGCCTCCCGCCCCGCGACGATGTGAAGCCAGCCGACGGAGATAGCCAGCCGACGGAGAAAGCCAGCCGACGGAGAAAGCCAGCCGACGGAGATCAGCGGGGCTCGTCGCCCTCCGCCTCCTCCTGCGCCTGCTTGGCCTGCACCTCGGGATCCAGCAGCCCCTCACCGGTGCCGTCCACCGACGTCAGCCGCCCCGACTCGGAAACCTCCGTCGCCTCGGGCGGCTCCACCAGCCAGTCCGGGTTGGCCTGCTTGTCCCACCACTTCCACGCGGCGAAGACACCGCCGGCGACCACACCCGCCACCACCAGCACCTTGGCGACACGCCCTGCCCTCGCCCGTCGCTGATGCCTGCGCGTCAGCCGCTGGATCTCCTTGGCCGTGACCTGACCCCGCAGCGCGGCCAACGCGGCGGCACCCCGCGCGGCGGCCTCGTCCCTGACGGGACCGGCCGCGGCCACCGCCTGCTCGATCCTCGGCCGGGAGTAGACGGCCGCCTGCCGGGCAGCCAGGCGCGCACGGCAGGCGGCCTCCTGGGCGGCCGCGTCCATCTTCGGCGGCACATGCGTACGGGCCTGCTCCAGCCTCGGCGCGACATGCACGCCGTACTGGAGGCGGGCCTGGTCTGCGGCCTGCGACACCCTGGGCGCCAACCGTACGCGCGCCTCCTGTGCGTAGTGAGCGGCCCTGTCCTTGGCCGAGTCGGCGTAGGGCGCCACCACTTCCGCGGCGTGCAGCACGCTGTCCTTCGCCGAACCGGTCGCGGCGCGCACGCTGTCGATGCGGGTCACGGGTTCCTCCTCCTCGGTGGCGTACGGTAATTCGACTTTCCACCCTTTTACGGATCATGCCTGCGGACGCGCCGCCGGGCATGTGACGGCGGGCATCCGGGTCACGGACGATGCCTTCGGCCCCTCTGGGGCACATCGTGACGAAGTAGCGGACAACAGTCGATCAACCTCAATAACGGATGAATACCGGGCAACGGGAGCCTGTCGACGACAATGCCACGGATCGGCGCCCCGCGCTCGCGACCCGAGACCACTCGACCGGAATTCCGCAAGCGACTCCGCCGAATCGGAGCAGGAACGCGCCGCAGGACGCCGCCCACACCCCCCACCGTGCGAGGATCGGTGCGCACCACAGGACGACGGAAGGCACATCGTGGCCGAGCAGCTCTACGCCACCCTGAAGACCAACCACGGCGACATCGAGGTCCGGCTGCTGCCGAACCACGCACCCAAGACCGTCAAGAACTTCGTCGAGCTCGCCCGGGGCGAGCGGGAGTGGACCCACCCCGCCACCGGCGCGAAGACCACGGACAAGCTCTACGACGGCACGGTCTTCCACCGCGTGATCAGCGGCTTCATGATCCAGGGCGGTGACCCGCTCGGCGACGGCACCGGAAACCCCGGCTACCAGTTCGAGGACGAGTTCCACCCCGACCTCGCCTTCAACAAGCCCTACCTGCTGGCCATGGCCAACGCCGGCCCCGGCACCAACGGCTCCCAGTTCTTCATCACCGTCTCCCCGACGACCTGGCTGAACCGCAAGCACACCATCTTCGGCGAGGTCACCGACACGGCCGGCCAGAAGGTCGTCGACACCATCGCCGCCACCCCGACCAACCCCCGCACCGACCGCCCGGTCAACGACGTCGTCATCGAGTCGGTCGTCATCGAGACCCGCAAGGGCTGACCCGCCCCCACGCAGGGCAGGAACCAAACGCCCCGCTCATCCGTAAAGATGGGCGGGGCGGCGCATGGGCGCACACCGCTCACAGGACGACCGAGGGGAAGCCATGGAACACGCGGCAGGCAACTCACAGGGCGCCGCTCAGAGCCTGCCCGGCTGCTACCGCCACCCCGACCGCGAGACCGGCATCCGCTGCACCCGCTGCGAGCGCCCCATCTGCACGGACTGCATGGTCAACGCCTCCGTCGGCTTCCACTGCCCCGACTGCGCCACCGGCCGCACCGGCAACGGGCCCGCACCGGCCGCCTCGCGCCCCCGCACGCTGGCCGGGGGCACCATCGCCGCCGACCCCCACCTCCTCACCAAGATCCTGATCGGGATCAACGCGGCGGTGTTCATCGCCGTCCACGCGCTGTCCTCGTCCTTCCTCAGCGACATGGTGCTCATCGGTCGCTGGCCCCCCGCCCCCTTCGTCCCGACCGATGGCGTCGCGGAGGGCGAGTGGTACCGCCTGGTGACCACCATGTTCACCCACGAGGAGATCTGGCACATCGGCTTCAACATGCTGAGCCTCTGGTTCCTCGGCGGCCCCCTGGAAGCAGCCCTCGGCCGCGCCCGCTACCTCGCGCTCTACCTCGTCTCCGGTCTGGCCGGCAGCGCCCTCACCTACCTGCTGGCCTCACCCACCACGGCCACCCTCGGCGCCTCCGGCGCGGTCTTCGGCCTCTTCGGCGCGACCGCGGCGCTCGTCCGCCGCCTCAACGCCGACATGCGACCGGTCGTCATCCTGCTGGTGATCAACCTGGTCTTCACCTTCACCTGGGCCAACATCGCCTGGCAGGCCCACATCGGCGGCCTCGTCGCCGGTGCCGCGATCGGCTACGCCATGCTCCACGCCCCGCGCGAGCGGCGGACCCTCGTGCAGTACGGCACCTGTGCGCTCGTCCTCGTGGCCATCGTCGGACTGACCCTCCTGAGGACGGCTCAGCTCACCTGAGCGCCCGTTGTCCACAGTAGGTGTCGGATCTTGTGCACAGTGTGCGGGAACAGGTGTGCCCCCTGTCGCTGACTTGCGTTTCCGCAGGTCAGGCAGGGGGCGAACTGGTTTTCGGGTGCCGGTACTTCCGTCACACGGACGTCAATGCACAGGGAGTTATCCACAGATCGTCTTTTCTTTTCCCCACCGTGTGGACAGCCTGTGGATAACTCCGTGGATAGCCCTGGGCAGAGCTACTGCCGGGCTACTTCCACTGCGTGGAGACACCGAATCCGGCGGCGATGAAACCGAAGCCCACCACGATGTTCCAGTTGCCCAGCGAGTCGACGGGAAGTGAACCGTCGGTGACGTAGAAGACGACGATCCAGGCGAGACCGATGACGAACATGGCCAGCATGACCGGCGCCACCCAGCCGCGGCTGGTCAGCTTGATGCTGGTCGCCTGCTTCGAGGGCGGCGGCGTGTAATCGGCCTTCTTGCGGATACGTGACTTCGGCACGAGGGTCTCTCCTGTCGATGCGCTGCGTGGCCGCGCAGGGGGGTCGGGCTCGGGGCTGCGTGCTGGGCTGCGTACGGGGGACAAGGGGATCTGAGTGCTCCCCGGGCGTCCGTTAGCGTAGTGCTTCCGAGGCGCCGAAGGAGATAAGGGTACGTTGAGCAATTCTGCCGACTCCCCCGGGACGGGATCCAGCCCTGCCCGCAGGCGCCGTTTCCGGCCCGTGCGGGTACTCACGGCGGCCGTCTTCGCCCTCGCCGGGCTCATTTTCATCACGAGCTTCAATACCGCCAAGGGCACCAATATCCGCACGGACACCTCTTTGCTCAAGTTGTCCGATCTCATCCACGAACGCAGCCGGGAAAACGGCGAACGCGAGGAGTCGAACGCGGCCCTGCGCGAGGACATCGAATCGTTGGCCGAGAGGGACGACGGGAGTACGAAGGCGGAGGACGACAAGCTCGCGGGACTGGAGAAGAAGGCGGGCACGCAGGAGCTGAAGGGCGAGGCGATCTCGGTCACGCTCGACGACGCCCCGCCGGACGCCACCGCCAAGCTCCCGGGCTACCCGGAGCCCCAGCCGGACTACCTGGTGATTCACCAGCAGGACCTCCAGGCGGTGGTGAACGCCCTGTGGCAGGGCGGCGCCGAGGGCATCAAGGTCATGGACCAGCGGCTGATCTCCACCAGCGCGGTGCGCTGCGTGGGCAACACCCTGATCCTCCAGGGCCGCGTCTACTCGCCGCCGTACAGGATCCAGGCGGTCGGAGAACCGGAGCGGCTGAAGAAGGCGCTGGCCGCGTCGCCGGCCATCCAGAACTACATGGTGTACGTCAACGTCTACGGGCTCGGCTGGAAGGTCGAGGACGACGGGGCCGTGACGCTGCCGGGTTATGCGGGCACCGCGGACCTGCGCTATGCCCAGCCGGTGGATTGACGCCGTTCCGGAGGGTCCCGCGCCGCTAGTCTGGTGCGGTACGGCGTGAGTCTGGTGCCGTGGCACGACGGAAGGGACGGCATGTACGGCTGGATCTGGCGGCATCTGCCGGGGAACGCGTGGGTGAAGGCGTTGCTCTCGCTCGTGCTGGTCATGGCCGTGGTCTACGTCCTGTTCCAGTACGTCTTCCCATGGGCCGAACCGCTGCTTCCCTTCAATGATGTGACGGTGGACAACCAGTGAGTGCGCGCATCCTCGTCGTCGACAACTACGACAGCTTCGTCTTCAACCTGGTCCAGTACCTGTACCAGCTGGGTGCCGAGTGCGAGGTGCTGCGCAACGACGAGGTGTCGACCGCGCACGCCCAGGACGGCTTCGACGGCGTGCTGCTCTCCCCCGGGCCGGGTACGCCGGAGCAGGCGGGCGTGTGCGTCGAGATGGTGCGGCACTGCGCGGCGACCGGGGTGCCGGTCTTCGGGGTCTGTCTCGGCATGCAGTCGATGCAGGTCGCGTACGGCGGTGTGGTGGGCCGGGCCCCGGAGCTGCTGCACGGCAAGACGTCGCCGGTCGAGCACGCGGGGAAGGGCGTCTTCGCGGGCCTGCCCTCCCCCTTCACGGCGACGCGGTACCACTCGCTGGCGGCGGAGCCGGCCACGGTCCCGGCCGAGCTCGAGGTGACGGCCCGTACGCGGGACGGGATAGTGATGGGGCTGCGCCACCGTGAACTGCCTGTGGAGGGGGTGCAGTTCCACCCGGAGTCGGTGCTGACCGAGCACGGGCACCGGATGCTGGCCAACTGGCTGGTGGAGTGCGGCGACCAGGGCGCGGTGGCGAGGTCGGCGGGGCTCGCCCCGGTGGTGGGCAGGTCCACGGCGTGACCGCGTTGCGCCCCGAGCGCGCATCCGGCGCGGTCGGTGACCAGGGGGGTTCGTACGGGGTGCCGTACGGGGGTTCCGGTCCGCTTGGGGACGGTGGGTACGAGGGCTTCCCCTCCCTCGACGACGAGACGGTGGCGCTGCGGATTCCGGAGCCGTTGCCGTCGCCGGAGCGGGTGGCTTCCGCGTCCTCCGCGAGCACTCCCGCGGGAGGAGGGCGCGCGGCCCGCAGGAAGGCCGCGAAGAAGCGCCACGGGCGCCGTGGGGCCTCCCGGGGGCCGTCGCCGGTGTCGGAGTCGGGTGAGTCCCCGAACGCGCCTCTGTCGCGCGTCGAGGCGCGCCGCCAGGCCCGTGCGCGCAAGCCGGGCCCGGCCGTGATCGCGAGCCGGGCGATCGGCGAGGTCTTCATCACGGCCGGTGTGCTGATGCTGCTGTTCGTGACGTACCAGTTGTGGTGGACGAACGTGCGTGCGCAGGCCCAGGCGGACAAGGCGGCGAGCAACCTCCAGGACGACTGGGCGAGCGGCAGGCGCAATCCGGGCAGCTTCGAGCCGGGGCAGGGCTTCGCGCTGCTGCACATCCCCAAGCTGGATGTCGTGGTGCCGATCGCCGAGGGCATCAGCAGCAAGAAGGTGCTGGACCGCGGCATGGTCGGGCACTACGCGGAGGGCGCGCTGAAGACGGCGATGCCGGACGCGAAGACGGGCAACTTCGGGCTGGCGGGGCACCGCAACACGCACGGCGAGCCCTTCCGGTACATCAACAAGCTGGAGCCGGGCGATCCGATCATCGTGGAGACGCAGGACAAGTACTTCGTCTACAAGATGGCGTCGGTCCTGCCGGTGACGTCACCGAGCAACGTCAGTGTTCTCGATCCGGTGCCCGAGCAGTCGGGGTTCACGGGCCCCGGCCGCTACATCACCCTCACCACCTGCACGCCGGAGTTCACGAGCAAGTACCGGTTGATCGTCTGGGGCAAGATGGTCGAGGAACGGCCGCGCAGCAAGGGCAAGCCGGATGCGCTCGTCAGTTAAGGGCGGATGACCAGTGGCATCGACCACCGACACGGAGCACGAGGAGCGCGCCGGCGAGGGCGGCCCGACCGGCCGGGCGGCTCGCCGCCGCCGTGGGCGCGGCCCCCGGCGGATCGTCGCACAGGCCGTCAGTGTGTTCGGCGAACTCCTCATCACGGCGGGCCTGGTGCTCGGCCTCTTCGTCGCCTACTCGCTGTGGTGGACGAACGTGCTCGCCGACCGCGAGGCGGACAGACAGGCCGACAAGGTCCGTGACAACTGGGCCCGGGAGAGGGTCGGTCCGGACGGCCCGGGTGCCCTGGACACCAGGGCGGGCATCGGCTTCCTGCACGTACCGGCGATGGGCGAGGGCGACGTCCTGGTGGAGAAGGGCACGTCGATGAAGGTCCTCAACGACGGCGTGGCCGGCTACTACACCGACCCGGTCAAGGCGACGCTGCCGACGTCGGGCAAGAAGGGCAACTTCTCCCTGGCGGCCCACCGGGACGGTCACGGCGCGAAGTTCCACGACATCGACAAGATCCGGAAGGGCGACCCGATCGTCTTCGAGACGAAGGACACGTGGTACGTCTACAAGACGTTCGCCGTCCTCCCCGAGACCTCGAAGTTCAACGTCAAGGTCCTCGACGCCGTCCCCGAGGAGTCCGGCAGGAAGAAGGCCGGCCACTACATCACGCTGACGACCTGCACGCCGGTGTACACGAGCCGGTACCGGTACGTGGTGTGGGGGGAACTGGTCCGCACGGAGAAGGTGGACGGGGAGCGGACGCCGCCGGCGGAGCTGCGGTGACTGTCCCTCTTGCAGGGGGCCGGTTAGCATGGCGGGGGCCCGAAGCCGCAACGTCCTTTTGCGGCTTCGGGCCCTTCCGCGCTGTCTAACGGAGAGCTGTGAGACGTACTCCGGCGCTCCAGGCCTCCAACTCGTCCCGGTTCACGGTGATGACGCCGCAGAGTTTGGCGATCGCCTCCGACTCGTGGCTGAAGTTGCAGGTGGCGACGAAGAGGGCGATGTCGACGTGGTCGATGGCGCGTGTCGCCCCGGCGAACTTCTGCATGTCCGCACTGGGCACGGTCCAGCGGCCGGCCCGGTTCTTGCACTGGACGGCCACGGTACGTCCGTCGGCGGTGCGGCCGGTGATGTCGATGCCCCTGTCGGTGCGGGCCTTACGTACGACGACGTCGACGCACCCGTCGCGCCGCAGCAGGCCGGCGACATGGTGCTCGAACGCCTGCCAGGTCATGGCGTCGAGAGTGGCCCTGACGTCGTCCGCGGGGGCCTCTCCTTCCAGGCCGGCGAGGCGCCTGTGGTGCCAGCACAGCTTGCGCTCGACGTTCTCGATGTCCTCGCGGAGTTCGATGAGCTCGCGGCGGTGCTCGCCGGAGGCGGCGATCAGGGCGTTGAACATCGGCACGACCGTCTTGCCGAGGATGTGGGTGATGCGCTGGTCGATGTGGTCGTCGAGGGGGAGGGCGTCTGTCGGGACCGGGTTTTCCACAGGCTGTGTGCGTGCCACATACTCCGCGTCGAGCAGGTACGTGCGTACATGGCGGGCGACTGCGCTGTCGCGCAGGAGCATGGCGATGTTGAGTACGGCTCGCCTGGAGTAGACGGTGAGGCTTCGACGGGCCTGTGGATAACTGCCCAGCGAGCGTGACATGTTGTCACTCTCGAATTTCCGCAGGTCAGCGCCTCGGAGCACGATCAGCCCGTTGGACTCGAGTTCTGTACGGTGGCGCTTGACCAGTTGACGGATGGCTTCGGCGGTGACCTCGAAGTACGTCGCCACCATGGCGGTCGTCACGTGCATGCCGTCCGGCAGCAGTGACAGGGCCTTCACGCGGTCGAGTACGTCGGTGCGCTCCAGGACGCTGCTGCGCAGGGCCGGTGATTCCGGTAGTGCCGTCTCGTTGATCACGGTCGTCCTCCCCTTGGGTGGTGTGGTCAACGGGATTTAACGAGTCGTGACATATGAAGACACGATCGCCCTGCGGATGCGCGTACGACAGAACCCCGGCCCCCTCCGTAGAGGGGGCCGGGGCCCTTGGCGTTCGGGTGTCCGCAGACGCGTCAGTCGTCGTCGCCGCGGCCGTTCAGGCCGCCGATGATGCCGCCGCCGCCCCCGCCACCGCCGTTGTGGCCGCCGCCCCCGCCCACGGTCACGAGGGTGATCTGCGTGGCGGCCGGGTCGTCGACCTCGGTGCCCGCGGGCGGGGTCTGCTGTATCACCACGGCATTGCCGTCGTTGGGACCGGAAACCTGGATGCTGGTGAACCCGGCCTGCTGCAGGGTCTGCTGGGCCTGCTGCAGGGGGGTGCCCATCCTGATCTCCGGCACGGCCGTCTTCTGCACGGCCTTGCCGATGACGATCGTCACCTTCGAGCCCTTGTCGACCTGCTGGTTCGGCTGAGGCGTCGTGGAGATCACCTTGTCGGCCTGGTTCGGGTCGTTCGTGGGCTGGTCCGTGCAGACGCCTTCCAGGTTGTTGTCCCGCATCTGGGCCATGGCCTCGTCACAGCTGCGGCCGGTGACGTCGGGCACGGTGGCCTTGGCCTCGGCCTTGGCGACCTCCAGGGTCACCGTCGAGCCCTTCTCCAGCTCGCTGCCCGGGTCGGGGTCCTGGCTGAGGACCGTGCCCTCGTCCTGGGACGACTCGGTCTGCTTCTGCTCGACCACGAAGCCCTTGTCCTCGAGCTGCTGCTTGGCCTCGTCGATGTTCTTGTCGATGACGTTCGGCACGGCGACCTTGGGCGCGCCGGTCGAGACGGTCAGGCTGACGGTGGTCTTCTTGTCGACCTCGGTGCCCTGCTTGGGGTCTTGGCTGCAGATGTTGCCCTTCTTCTGGTCCTCGCAGGGCTTCTCCGTGAAGGTCAGTTCCAGGTCGGCGTTGACGGCCTGTTGTTGGGCGTCCGCCTTGCTCAGGCCGATGAAGCCGGGCACGGGGACCGTGTTGTTGCTCGGCCCGCCGTCGCCGCTGAAGGCATACTTCCCGATCAGGATCGCGCCGACGAGGACGAGGACGCCGGCCAGGACGAGGAAGATCGTGGAGGCCTTCGACTTGCGGGGCTGCTGGCGGCGCCGGTCGGGGCGGTCGTCGTAGCCGTAGCCGCCGTCGTCCGGGTTCACGGGCGGCAGCATCGTGGTGGCGCCCGCGCCCGCGTCGGAGCGCAGGGCCGTGGTCGGCTGGTCGTCGGGGTAGGCGCCGTAGCCGCCGGCGGCCATGGCGCCCATCGCGGCGGTGGCGGCGACGGGCTGGCCGTCGAGGCAGGCCTCGATGTCGGCGCGCATCTCGTCGGCCGACTGGTAGCGGTAGTCGGGATCCTTGACCAGGGCCTTCAGCACGATCGCGTCCATCTCGGGCGTGATCTCGGGGTCGAAGACGCTCGGCGCCTGCGGTTCCTCGCGTACGTGCTGGTAGGCGACGGCGACCGGGGAGTCGCCGACGAAGGGCGGACGCACGGTCAGCAGCTCGTAGAGCAGGCAGCCCGTGGAGTAGAGGTCGGAGCGGGCGTCGACCTGTTCGCCCTTGGCCTGCTCCGGGGAGAGGTACTGGGCGGTGCCGATGACCGCGGAGGTCTGGGTCATCGTCATGCCGGAGTCGCCCATGGCGCGGGCGATGCCGAAGTCCATGACCTTGACCTGGCCGCCTCGCGTCAGCATGACGTTGGCGGGCTTGATGTCGCGGTGGACGATGCCGGCGCGGTGGGAGTACTCCAGTGCCTGGAGGATGCCGATGGTCATCTCCAGCGTGCGCTCCGGCAGCAGTTTGCGGCCGGAGTGGAGCAGCTCGCGGAGTGTGGAGCCGTCGACGTACTCCATGACGATGTACGGGATGGAGACCCCGTCGATGTAGTCCTCGCCCGTGTCGTAGACCGCCACGATCGCGGGATGGTTGAGCGAGGCGGCCGACTGGGCCTCCCGGCGGAACCGGGCCTGGAAGGACGGGTCGCGCGCGAGGTCCGCGCGCAGCGTCTTCACCGCCACCTGGCGTCCGAGCCGGGTGTCATGTGCGTGGTAAACCTCCGCCATGCCACCACGGCCGAGCACCGGGCCCAGCTCGTACCGGCCGCCTAGGCGACGCGGCTCTTCCATAGCTACCTACCAGCCCTCTCCGTCGGTCCCGACCGGCATGCTTGTACGGTCGGAGGCTGCCGTCCGGCCTACCGTACCCGGCTCGCTCTGTGTGACCTGGCCAAGCCCGGTAGCCGATACAGGACCGGTATCGCAACGTGCGTCGATGTGAAGGGGACGTGACCGGAGTCACGTCCTGTTCAGCCCGTGGTCACTTCTTGCTGTCGAGGACGGCCTCCATCACGTCCTTCGCGATCGGCGCCGCGAGGCCGCCGCCGGAGATGTCGTCACGGACGGCGTTCTCGTCCTCGATCACCACGGCCACGGCGACGGGTGAGGCGCCGTCCTCGCCCTTGGCGTAGGAGATGAACCAGGCGTAGGGGTTCTCCTTGTTGTCCACACCGTGCTGCGCGGTACCGGTCTTGCCGCCTACGGTGACGCCGTCGATCCGGGCGTTGGTTCCGGTGCCGTCCTCGACGACGGTCTCCATCATGTCCTGGAGGATCTGGGCGTTGTCCGCGGAGAGCGGCCTGCTCATCTCCTCGGGGTCCGTCTTCTCGATGGTGTCGAGGTTGGGGGCCTGGAGTTCGTCGACCATGTACGGCTTCATCAGGGTGCCGTTGTTGGCGATGGCGGAGGTGACCATGGCCATCTGGAGGGGGGTCGCGGCGGTGTTGAACTGGCCGATGGAGGAGAGGGCGACCTCGGAGGGCGCCATGTCGTCGGAGAAGACCGAGGCGCTGGAGCGGACGGGGACGAACTGTTCGTCGGTGAAGCCGAACTTCCTGGCCTGCTCCAGCATCTTCTCGTTGCCGAGGTCGGAGCCGATCTTGCCGAAGACGGTGTTGCAGGAGACGCGCAGTGCCTCGCGGAGGGTGGCGTTCTCGCAGGGGAGGTCGCCCTCGTTCTTCAGCGGGGTGGTGGTGCCGGGCATGGTCCACGGCAGCGGGGACTCGGTCTGTTCGTCCGCCGAGGTGTACTTGCCGTTCTCCAGGGCCGCCGCCGCGGTGACCACCTTGAAGGTGGAGCCGGGCGGGTAGACCTCGCGCAGGGCGCGGTTGAGCATCGGGTCGTCGGGGTTTTTCTTCTTCTGGAGCCTGTTCCAGGCCTCGCCGTCCGCGTTGCCGCTGCCGGCGATGGTGGAGGGGTCGTAGGAGGGGTAGGAGGCCATCGAGAGGATCTTGCCGGTGGACGGCTCGAGGGCGACGACGGCGCCCTTGGCGCCCTGCTTCTTCAGGCCGTCGTAGGCGGCTTTCTGGGCGGCGCTGTTGAGGGTGGTGACGACGTTGCCGCCTTCCCGCTTCCTGCCCGTGATCATGTCGAGGGTGTTGCGGAAGAAGAGCCGGTCGTCGTTGCCGGTGAGGATGCCGTCGTTGATGGCCTCGATCTGGGTGGCGCCGTAGGCCTGGGAGACGTATCCGGTGACGGGCGCCCACATGGCGCCGTCCTTGTAGGTGCGCTTGTACGTGAAGTCGCCCTTGGTGGTGGTGTGGCCGGTGATGGCCTTGCCGTCGACGATGATGTCGCCGCGGGGGCTGGCGTAGCGCTCGATGGCGACGCGGCGGTTGTGCTCGTCCTCCTTGAGCTCGTCGGCCTGGACGTACTGGAGCCAGTTGTCGCGGACGAGCAGGGTGAGGACGAGGAGGCCGCAGAACATCGCGATGCGGCGCAGTGGTTTGTTCACGAGCGGACCACCTGGGTCATTTCGGCGTCCGGGCTGGCGGGGGCGGCGGGTGCCGGCCGGCGAGCGGTGTCGCTGATGCGGAGCAGGATGCCGATGAGTGCCCAGTTGGCGATGACGGAGGAGCCGCCGTAGGCCAGGAAGGGCATGGTCATACCGGTGAGCGGGATGAGGCCCATGACGCCGCCGGCGACGACGAAGACCTGGAGGGCGAAGGCGCCGGAGAGGCCGATGGCGAGGAGCTTGCCGAAGGGGTCGCGGGCGGCGAGGGCGGTGCGGATGCCGCGCTCGACGATGAGGCCGTAGAGCATGAGCAGGGCCATGAGGCCGGCCAGGCCGAGTTCCTCGCCGAAGGTGGCGAGGATGAAGTCGGAGTTGGCGGCGAAGCGGATCAGCTCGGAGTGGCCCTGGCCCCAGCCGGTGCCGAGGGTGCCGCCGGAGCCGAAGGCCCACAGGGCCTGCATGGCCTGTTCGGAGTGGCCGAGCTGGTTGGCGCGGGAGAGCGTGAACTCGCGCATGGGGTCGAGCCAGGCGTCGACGCGCTGCTGGATGTGGGGTTCGAAGCTGGCCACGCCGACGGCGCCGACGGCGGACATCATCAGGCCGAAGACGATCCAGCTGGTCCGCTCGGTGGCGACGTACAGCATGATCACGAACATGCCGAAGAAGAGCAGCGAGGTGCCGAGGTCGGTCTCGAAGATCAGGATGAGGATCGATACCAGCCAGACGACCAGGATGGGGCCGAGGTCGCGGCCGCGGGGCAGGTAGAGGCCCATGAAGCGGCGGCTGGCGAGGGCGAGGGCGTCGCGTTTCACCATCAGGTAGCCGGCGAAGAAGATCGCGAGGACGATCTTGGCGAATTCTCCGGGCTGGATGGAGAAGGAGCCGACCTGGATCCAGATCTTGGCGCCGTAGATGTTCTTGCCGAGGCCCGGGACCAGGGGGAGCAGCAGCAGGAACAGTGCGCCGACCATGGAGATGTAGGTGTAGCGCTGGAGGACGCGGTGGTCCTTGAGGAAGATCATCACGGCGACGAACAGGGCGATGCCCATCGCGGTGTACATGAGCTGGCGGGGTGCGGCGGTGCCGGCCTGCTTGATGTCCTGGAGGAGTTCGGACTGGTCGAGGCGCCAGATGGCGACGAGTCCGAGCCCGTTGAGCAGGGTGGCCAGGGGCAGCAGCAGCGGGTCCGCGTACGGGGCGAACTTGCGGACGACGAGGTGGCCGACGCCGGCCAGGAGGCCGAGGCCGAGGCCGTAGCTCAGCAGGCCGGCGGGCACCTCGTCGTTGATGGCCAGTCCCACGTTGGCGTAGGCGAAGACCGGGATGAGGACGGCGAACACGAGCAGTGCCAGCTCGGTGTTGCGCCGGCTCGGCGCACCGATGGCGCCGATCGTGGACGTGTGGTGCGTCGGCGAGTTGGAAGTACTGCTCATCGTGTGACTGGGCCTCTCACGGCTTGCCTACTGCTTACCGCACAGCGAGACGACCTTCTGCTCTTCCTCCGAGAGGGTCGGTCCGGAGCCGGGGGTGGGTGCGGTCGTGGACGGGGGCTCGGACGTTTCGGGTGCCTGCGGTGATCCCGATGCGTTCGGGGACGGTGAGGCCTTGGTCGTGAAGGAGGCGGGGGTGGTTCCCGTGGTGCCTCCGGCTTCGCCCTCGCCCGTCTTCGCGTTCTTCTGGCTCTCCGCGGTGCGGCGTTCGGCCTGCTTCTGGCAGGCGGAGGCCTGGACCGCCAGTTCCTCGATCTTCGCCCGGGCGTCGTTCAGGTCGCCCTCGGGGATGGTGGCCTCGACCAGTTTCTGCTGGTAGGGCGGCAGGTACTTGAGTTCGATCTCGGGGTGGTCCTTCTGGACCTTCGAGAGGGAGATCCAGGCGAGGTCCTGGCTGATGCCCCGGTACAGCGCGAGGTGGTCGCCCTTGGTCCCGACGTAGTACTGGGTCTGGGTCCAGCGCCAGCCGCCGTAGGTGCCGCCGCCGAGGACGGCGAGGGCGAGCACGGTGTAGAGGGACCTTTTCAGCCACTTGTGGTTCTTGCGGGGCTTGACGAAGTCGTCGTCGTAGTCGCCGAAGCCGTCGGCCGGGATGTAGCCGGTGGTGTCGCCGCTGCCGGGTGGTCCGAACTCGCCGCCCCCGCCGCGCTGTCCGCTCTGGCGGCCGAGGCCGGCGGCGCGGCCGGCCGGGGTCTGCATGATGCCGTTGTCGCCGATCTGGGCCTGGTTCTCGGCGACGGCGCCGACGACGACGGGCGTGTCGGAGAGCCGGCCGGCGAGGGTGTCGCCGGTGTCGAGGTCGAGGACGTCGGCGACGATGACGGTGATGTTGTCGGGGCCGCCGCCGCGCAGGGCGAGCTGGATCAGTTCCTGGACGGTCTCCTGGGGGCCCTGGTAGCCGGCGAGGGTTTCCTCCATCGTCTGGTGGGAGACGACGCCGGAGAGTCCGTCGGAGCAGATCAGGTAGCGGTCGCCGGCCCTGACCTCGCGGATGGAGAGGTCGGGTTCGACGTGGTCGCCGCTGCCGAGGGCGCGCATCAGCAGGGAGCGCTGCGGGTGGGTGCCCGCTTCTTCCTCGGTGATGCGGCCCTCGTCGACGAGGCGCTGCACCCAGGTGTGGTCCTGCGTGATCTGGGTGAGCACGCCGTCGCGCAGGAGGTAGGCGCGGGAGTCGCCGACGTGGACGAGGCCGAGGCGCTGGCCGGTCCACAGCAGGGCGGTGAGGGTGGTGCCCATGCCTTCGAGGGCGGGGTCCTCGTCGACCATCTGCCGCAGCTGGTCGTTGGCGCGCTGCACGGCGGTGCCGAGGGAGGTGAGGATGTCGGAGCCGGGCACGTCGTCGTCGAGGGCGACGATGGTGGAGATCACCTCGGAGGAGGCGACCTCGCCGGCCGCCTGGCCGCCCATGCCGTCGGCGATGGCGAGCAGGCGGGGGCCGGCGTAACCGGAGTCCTCGTTGCCCTCCCGGATCATGCCTTTGTGGGATCCGGCGGCGAAGCGCAGTGACAGACTCATGCGCACCTCGCCCGTCGGCTCCGCCTGCAGCCGGTCGTGTCGAGCCACACTGCCCACCCTCCGGTCGGGAGCGCGCCGGGGCCCGGGGGGCCGGCCGCCGCTGCGTGCTCGCTCCGCTCGCGCTCATTCATTGGTGTAGCACTACTTCCGCAGCTCGATGACGGTCTTGCCGATGCGGATCGGCGTACCCGGGCCAATCGGTGTGGGGGTCGTCAGCCGGGACCGGTCCAGGTAGGTGCCGTTGGTGGAGCCGAGGTCCTCGACGATCCACTGGCCGTTCTGGTCCGGGTAGATCCTGGCATGGCGGCTGGAGGCGTAGTCGTCGTCCAGCACGATGGTGCTGTCGTGTGCCCGGCCGAGCGTGATGGTTTGGCCCTGGAGGGCAACGGTGGTGCCGGCGAGGGTGCCCTCGGTGACGACCAGTTTGGTGGGGGCGCCCCGGCGGCCCCGGCCGCCGCTGGGCTGCTGGCGCTGCGGTGGGGGCGCCTGGCCCTGGCGCGCGGCCTGTTGCGGTCGGGTGGTGTCGCGCCGTGATCCGCGCTGGGTGACCCGCGTACCGAAAAGGTCGCTGCGGATGACCTGCACGGCCACGATCACGAACAGCCACAGTACGGCGAGAAAACCCAACCGCATGACCGTGAGGGTCAGCTCTGACATTGCCCCCGGATCACCCTTCGGCTTGCCTGTAGATAACGGTGGTGCTGCCCACGACGATCCGCGAGCCGTCGCGGAGCGTAGCGCGGGTGGTGTGCTGCCCGTCCACCACGATGCCGTTGGTGGACCCGAGATCCTGGATCGTCGAGGGCGTTCCGGTCCGGATCTCGCAGTGCCGGCGGGAGACGCCGGGGTCGTCGATCCGCACGTCGGCCTCGGTGCTGCGTCCGAGGACGAGGGTCGCGCGGGAGATCTGGTGGCGGGTGCCGTTGATCTCGATCCAGTGGCGGGTGCGTCCGCCGGCCGCGGGTGCGGCCGGGGGGTGCTGGCCGCCCGCGGGCTGCGGGTAGCCGTAGCCGCCGGGGCGGCCGCCGGGCGGTGGTGCGGCGGGCATGGGCGGGGCGCCCGCGGGGGGGCCGGCCGGTGGGTAGCCGTAGCCGCCGCCGGGAGCGCCGGGCCGCCCGGTGGGGGCGGGGGGCGCGGCGGGGCCGGGGCCGCCCTGCTGGCTGCTGGAGGAGGCGAGCGTACGGCTCCGTACCCGGTACAGGCCGGTGTCGAGGTCGTCGGCCTTCTCCAGGTGGACCTTGATCGGTCCCATGAAGGTGTAGCGCTGCTGCTTGGCGTAGTCGCGGACCATGCCGGCGAGCTCGTCGCCGAGCTGGCCGGAGTAGGGGCTGAGGCGCTCGAAGTCGGGCGTGCTCAGCTCCACGATGAAGTCATTGGGTACGACGGTGCGGTCGCGGTTCCAGATGGTCGCGTTGTTGTCGCATTCGCGCTGGAGCGCTCCCGCGATCTCCACGGGCTGCACCTCGGACTTGAACACCTTCGCGAAGGTGCCGTTGACCAGACCTTCGAGACGCTGCTCGAACTTCTTCAGGACTCCCATGGGGCACCTCCTCCGTCGCTGCCGTCCTGTCCACTGCCTTGCGTGCCGCTCACCGGCGTACTGCTCGCCCGCGCACCGCTCAGCCGTGCACTGCTTACCTGGTACTGCTTACTGATCGTATCCACGCGCCGGTCGATCGGCTGGTTCCCCCTGTCGGCCCGGTCGACGGGTGTCGACGCCTCTCGGAGTTCCCGCTGGAGCTCCCTTTCGAACTCTTCGGGCTCTTCGGGGCGCGCTCCCGCGCCCCACCCTTGCCCAGGATCGTAGAGGCGGCCGCCGACCAGTGTCCCGCACTGGACTGTGGTCCCGTACCGGCTCCCGGAGAGACGGGCCGGACCGGTACGAGGTTGCTACGTGAACGGTTGGGCGCCGCGACGAGTGCCCGAGGGCTGGTGGGCGGTCCGGTCCGCCGGCCTGCCCCGCCTGGGAAGGGATGTGAATCCACCCGTTCCAGCGTGCTAATGTTCTCGTGTCGGAAGGCGCCGGGCCGAAAGGAACGGAGCCCGAGGACACACCCAATGCGCGGGTGGCGGAATAGGCAGACGCGCTGGATTCAGGTTCCAGTGCCCGCAAGGGCGTGGGGGTTCAACTCCCCCCTCGCGCACCAGCCGAAAGCCCCCCAGGTTCATGACCTGGGGGGCTTTCGCATGTGCGGGTGCGGGGTGACGGGGGGCGTGGTACGCCGGGTTGTGAGGAAGGTCTCAGGACTCGCGGCGCCACAGGGCGGGCACGTGGGGCGGCTCCCAGCCCGTCGTCGAGGTGTGCGCCTGGAGGCAGCGGTAGGTGCGGCCGCCGTACGTCACCCGGTCGCCGACGGCGTAGGAGCGGCCGGGCGCCCAGGTGCCGCCCGGCGGGTCGGTCGGCGGGTCGGTGGGGTCCGGGCCGGGGGCGCCGTCCACGTTCAGGACGAAGTCGAAGGTGGCCTCCTTGCCGCCGCCGGCGTCGCGGACGCTCATCAGCAGCGCCGGGTCGAAGAGACCGTCCGTGCCGTTGCGGGGCTCGCCGGGGAAGTACAGCTGGGTGGTCAGCACCGGCTCGCCGGGAGCCTGGGCCTTGACGTGGAGGTGCCGGGTGCGGCCGGGGTAGAGGCCGGGGACGATCGTGCGCAGGGTGAAGGCTCCGGTGGCGTCGGTGAACTGGTGGCCCCGGAAGGCGTATCCGGCCATGTCGTAGGCGCCGGCGGCGTCGGCCTGCCAGAAGTCGAGGAGCACGCCGGGCAGCGGGGCGCAGTTCCGGCCGAAGACGTAGCCGCTGACGGTCAGCCGGGTGCCGGCGGTGCCGGGGGTCACCAGGTCGGTGCGCAGCGGTGAGCGCGGCTTGAAGTAGGGGCCCTCCATCTGGTCGGGCGTGGGGTCGTCGCCGTCGTCGCAGAAGGGCGTCGGCGGCAGGGGCCGGTCCGTGGTGGAGCGGGCGGCGTCCCGGGCGAGCGCGATGCCGCCGGTGGCGAGCAGCGGGACGGCGGCGCCGGCGGCGACGGCGGCTCTGAGCAGGGTCTTGCGGCTGACGCCGCGGTCGGTGTGGGGGCCGGTGCCGGTGCCCGGGGCGGGGGCGTCGGGGGTG
>NZ_JAGMUE010000301.1:0-700 GCF_019049165.1 Streptomyces sp. AC627_RSS907 | reverse complement strand
CTCCTCGCACAGCGTGCGGTACTCGCGGGTCTGGAGGATCAGATAGTGCCAGATCTCGTCGATGTCCTGCTCGACGGGGAGGAACAGCCCGCTGAGCTGGTCGCGATGGCGCGAGACGAGGTACAGGTACCGCAGGCACTCGGTGACCTGGCGTTCGACGAAGTCCGGCGCGGCGTCGGTCTTGTCGGTGAAGTGTGCCACCACCTCGGCGTGCAGTTCCTCGCCGAGCAGGGCCCTGAGGTCGTCGGTGGTGACGTACGACGGTGTGGTCATGGTTCTCCCCTGCGCAGGGTCGGGGCCGGGTCGGCGGTCAGTGGTGGGTGGCGAGCCAGGCGTACTTGCCGGACTTCCCGATGGGCAGGTGCGCGCGGTGCTCGACCTGGCACCGGCGCCCGGTCAGGTCGCTGACGGAGTCCGCCAGGGCGTCGGCCTCGGCGGGCGGCAGGGCCTCGCCGTCGAAGGTCGTGTACCGCAGGTGGGCCTCCTTGTCGTCCGTGACCAGCAGTTGGTGGACGAAGACGCTGGGGGCGGCGGCGCTCACGCGGTCGCTCAGGTCGCCCTGGGCGATGGGACCGGACGCGGCGGCGGCTGCCGCGCCCGGGGTGAGGAGTTCCTTCTCCCGTCCGCAGAAGCGCGCGATCCGGTGCGGGTCGGGGGTTCCGTCGAGCGTGCGGACGCAGTCCCCCGAGCGGTACCGGAT
>NZ_JAGMUE010000300.1:0-724 GCF_019049165.1 Streptomyces sp. AC627_RSS907 | reverse complement strand
TGGTGAGCATGGTGCGCGACGTGATCGTGGTGGGCTCCGGGGTCATCGGCCTGACCTGCGCCGTTACGTTGGCGGAGGGTGGGTTCGGGGTGTCCGTGTGGAGTCGGGACCCGGCGGCTGAGACGACGTCGGCGGTGGCGGGCGGGCTGTGGTGGCCGTACCGCATCGAGCCTGCGGAGGCCGCGGGCCGCTGGTCGGTGGCCTCCCTGGCCGAGCTGACCGCCCTGGCCGCCGACCCGGGCGAGACGGGTGTGCGGTTCGCCGACGGCACCCACGCCGGCCTGGGCCGTGCCGGCCTCGGGGCGTGGGCGGACGAGGTGCCGGGGTTGCGCCCGGCCGTGCCGGCCGAGTTGCCGGCGGGGTACGCCACCGGCCTGCGGGCCCACGTGCCGCTGATCGACATGCCCACCCACCTGCGGTACCTGGAGCGGCGGCTGGTCGCGGCCGGCGGCACGGTGGAGCGCCGGGCGCTGGCCTCGCTCACGGAGGCGGGGCGACGGGCGCCGGTGGTGGTGAACTGCTCGGGGCTCGGCGCCCGGGAGTTGGTGCCCGACCCCGAGGTGCACCCGGTGCAGGGGCAGGTCGTGGTCGTGGAGAACCCGGGGCTCGACGAGTGGCTGGTGGCGGCCGACCCGGTGGCGGCGGAGACGCTGTACGTGCTGCCGCAGCCGTACGGGGTGGTGCTCGGGGGCACGGCCCGGGCGCACGCCTGGGAGCTGCGGCC
>NZ_JAGMUE010000299.1:0-663 GCF_019049165.1 Streptomyces sp. AC627_RSS907 | reverse complement strand
GGGTGAGCGGATCGGCGAGGGGCTGCGCGAGTTCGCCGGCAAGCTGCTCGGGCAGGGGCTCGCGCTGCGCGCCGTCGCCCAGCGCTTCACCGGCCTGGCCGGCCGGGTGGAGCCGGTGCCCGGCTCGGCGCTGCTACCGCGCCTGGCGGAGCACTCCCCCGAGGCGGTGGCCCACCGCACCCGGGGCAGCGGCGACCCGGTGCCGGCCCCCGCGATCGGCATCGCGGCGGCCGGCCTGGCGGGCGTGTCGGGCGGCCTGTGGCAGGGCCCGCTGATCGCGCTGGCCGCGCTCGTGCCGCTGGTCTTCATCGCCGTGGTGGTGCTCGGCGCCGCCCGCCTCTGGGGCTCCGGCCACCCGGACCGGTGGGCCGTGGGGCCGCGGGTCGCGGTGTGCGCGGGAGCGGCGCTCGGGGTGGCCGGCGGCGCGCTGGCCGACCCGCCGCCGTGGCTGGGCGCCACGGGCCTGCTGCTCGGCCTCGCGCTCGCGGTGGAGACGGCGCGCCGGCTCTGGTACGCGGCGGCCGACGCCTGGGCCCTGGCGTACGGCATAGCCGCGCTGCGCCAGGCGTTGGAGGGGCTCGACGCGCTGCTGGCCGACGCGGTGCGCGAGCACTGGGCCGCCGACGAGCGGCTGTACTGCGCCGACGCGGCCCGCTCGGTGGC
>NZ_JAGMUE010000298.1:0-559 GCF_019049165.1 Streptomyces sp. AC627_RSS907 | reverse complement strand
TGGTGGGGCTGCGGACCTTCGCGATGGCCGCCAACCGCATCATCGACCGCGAGATCGACGCGCGTAACCCGCGCACGGCCGGGCGCGAGTTGGTCACCGGGGCGGTGTCGGTGCGCTCGGCGTGGACCGGCGCGCTGGTGGCGCTCGTGTTCTTCCTGGGCGCCGCCGCGCTGCTCAACCCGCTGTGCCTGGCGCTCGCGCCGGTCGCGGTGGTACCGATGGTGGTCTATCCGTACGGGAAGCGGTTCACGAACTTCCCGCACGCCATCCTCGGCATCGCGCAGGCGATGGGCCCGATCGGCGCCTGGCTCGCGGTGACCGGCTCCTGGTCGTGGGACGCGGTGATCCTCGGCCTCGCGGTCGGCGTGTGGATCGGCGGCTTCGACCTGATCTTCGGCTGCCAGGACGTGGCGGCCGACCGGGCGCACGGCGTCAAGTCGGTCCCGGCGCGGTTCGGCATCCCGGCGGCGCTGTACGGCGCGCGCGGCAGCCACGTCGTGACGATGGGGCTGCTGGTCTGGTACGCGCTGGCGACGGGCGCGGGCGCGCTGTTCTGGGT
>NZ_JAGMUE010000297.1:0-734 GCF_019049165.1 Streptomyces sp. AC627_RSS907 | reverse complement strand
CCTCAAGCGCTTGCGCGAACAGTCGGGCCTCTCACTCCGCGCGCTGGCGGAAAAGCTGCACTACCCGCACTCGTACATCAGCCGCGTCGAACACCATGAACAGCTACCGTCCGAAGCGCTGGCGAACGCGCTGGACGAGTCTTTCTCGACCGGCGGGTTATTCGTTGATCTGCTCACCATCGCCCAGGACTCCATGGTGACCAGGCAAAGTCGCGACTGCTTTCCCCTGGAAGCCAGATCCATTCGCATTCAGGTCATCAGCAGCAACCTGGTACCCGGGTTATTGCAGACCGAGGAGTACGCCAGAGGGGCATTTTCGCTCGGACTCGCGAGGGCGGACTTGCCCGCCCTGGAGGAGATCGTGGCATTCCGACTACGAAGGCAGGAGCTCTTCACACGCGAAGACCCCCCGCAGTACTGGGCCATCATGGATGAGTCGGCCCTGCGGCGGTTGACCGCCGATCCTCGCCTCATGGTCATCCAGCTAGAGCACCTGCTCCGCGTCGCGGCAGAGCCCCACATCAACATCCAGGTCATGCCGTTCAGCGAGCCCTTCCATCCAGTGATGGGCGGCAGTCTCACCCTGCTGACGCTGGAGAACGGAACGACAACGGCCCTGCTGGAAAGCTTCGCCTCTGGCGAGGTAATTTCCGCTCCACGAAAAGTCGTTGACCACTTGCACAGGTTCAATGTGGCCTGTGCGCAGGCTCTGACACCGGCCGACTCACTCGACC
>NZ_JAGMUE010000295.1:0-398 GCF_019049165.1 Streptomyces sp. AC627_RSS907 | reverse complement strand
CCGTGCCGCATCGCCAGCACCATCTTGATGACACCGGCGACGCCCGCGGCGGCCTGGGTGTGGCCGATGTTGGACTTCAGCGAGCCCAGCCACAGCGGCCGGTCGCGGTCCTGGCCGTAGGTGGCCAGCAGGGCCTGCGCCTCGATCGGGTCGCCCAGTGACGTACCCGTGCCGTGCGCCTCCACCACGTCCACGTCGGAGGGCTTCAGCCCGGCATTGGCCAGTGCCTGCCGGATGACGCGCTGCTGCGACGGGCCGTTGGGGGCGGTCAGCCCGTTGGACGCGCCGTCCTGGTTCACCGCGCTGCCGCGGATCACCGCGAGCACCGGGTGCCCGTGACGACGGGCGTCCGACAGCCGCTCCAGCAGCACCACGCCGACGCCCTCGCCGAAGCCGGC
>NZ_JAGMUE010000294.1:0-372 GCF_019049165.1 Streptomyces sp. AC627_RSS907 | reverse complement strand
TAACTTCGGGAGAAGGGGGGCCACACCTGGTGATGATCTTTACGGTCTGAGCTGGGGGTGGCCGCAGAGACCAGCGAGAAGCGACTGTTTACTAAAAACACAGGTCCGTGCGAAGCCGTAAGGCGATGTATACGGACTGACGCCTGCCCGGTGCTGGAACGTTAAGGGGACCGGTTAGCTCCATTTCGGTGGGGCGAAGCTGAGAACTTAAGCGCCAGTAAACGGCGGTGGTAACTATAACCATCCTAAGGTAGCGAAATTCCTTGTCGGGTAAGTTCCGACCTGCACGAATGGCGTAACGACTTCTCGACTGTCTCAACCATAGGCCCGGTGAAATTGCACTACGAGTAAAGATGCTCGTTTCGCGCAGCA
>NZ_JAGMUE010000293.1:0-595 GCF_019049165.1 Streptomyces sp. AC627_RSS907 | reverse complement strand
GCCCAAGGCGATCCGGACACCCGCCGGGGCGACGACCGGAACGACCGGGAAAACGACCGGAAGACCGACCGGAACGATCGGAAAGAGGACTACTGATGGAGTCGGCCGAAATCCGCCGCCGCTGGCTACGCTTCTTCGAGGAGCGGGGGCACACCGTCGTGCCGTCGGCGTCGCTGATCGCGGACGACCCGACGCTGTTGCTGGTCCCCGCGGGCATGGTGCCCTTCAAGCCGTACTTCCTCGGTGAGGTCAAGCCCCCCTTCGACCGGGCCACCAGCGTGCAGAAGTGCGTGCGCACGCCCGACATCGAAGAGGTCGGCAAGACCACGCGGCACGGCACGTTCTTCCAGATGTGCGGCAACTTCTCCTTCGGCGACTACTTCAAGGAAGGCGCCATCAAGCTCGCCTGGGAGCTGCTGACCAGCTCGCAGGCGGACGGGGGCTACGGCCTGGACCCGGAGAAGCTGTGGATCACGGTCTACGAGCAGGACGACGAGGCCGAGCGCATCTGGCGTGAGGTCATCGGCGTGCCGGCCGAGCGCATCCAGCGCCTGGGCATGGGCCCCAACTACTGGTCCATGGGCGTGCCCGGACC
>NZ_JAGMUE010000031.1:0-32858 GCF_019049165.1 Streptomyces sp. AC627_RSS907 | reverse complement strand
GGTGAGCAGGGGGGGCGGGGTGAGCGGGGCGGCCCCCTCGGCTTCGTACTCCCGGGTGGTGAGCCACAGGCCGTCGAGGACGACCGCGGGGGCTTGCCGCGTCGGAAGTCGCGCGGTCGCATGAGCCACCGGACCGCGGCTTATGCGGCGGCCTCCAGCTCGGCGAGCAACTGGTCCATCTCCAGCACACGGAAATCCGACAGCCGCCGTACAAGCTGTGAACCGAGCAGTAGCCGTGTCAGCGGATCCCCGAACTTCACCGGCTCGGACGGTGTCGATACGACGTCGGCGTAGCCACGCGGCCCGCGTCCGTACACACTGCCCAGCACCCCGTACAGCGGGGCGCTGCGGGCGAGGAACAGCGTCGGGTTTTCCTCCATGTGCGGGCAGAGCTTCGCCACCGCGCGGACGTGGCGCGCGCAGACCGGAGGCTGATGCGTCAGGATCGACGGCTGCTCCGGGTCCTCGTCCTTCGGCCCGGCCATGAAGATGTAGCCGCGCGGGGTCTTCGCGGGCCGCGTGCAGACCTGGCACCGGCCGGCGAGCATCGTGGCCATCTGCCGGTACGGGTGCATGAAGCGCCACTGCGGCTCTCCCGTCGGCATCCCGTGCCCGTCCATGCTGAAGGAGCAGCGCGCCCACAGCACACCGCGTACCGGCCGGTCCCGGACGTCCTCATCCCTGTAGTACAGCCGTCGGCTCATGCCGACCCGGTGCCGGAGGATGACGAGATTGGCCGGTGCCGCCTCCTCCCCCTTGCGCTGGGTGACGAACGGAATCACGCCCCGCTCGCCCATACTGGCCACGGGACTGGGGAACTTGATCACGCGTACTCCTTCAGGCACCGGATGGCGCCCAGGTGTTCCAGCAGTTCATTGACGGTCCACGCCATACGGCGCAGACGGCTCACGGCCCGCCAGTAGTCACCTGGCATGTCCTCGGCGCGTACCTCGCGGGCGCGAAGGATCATCCGGCCGGTCTCGACATCGTCCGTCCTGGCCGCCGTGGTGATCGCGACGAGCCGCATCAGGTGCCCGCGCAGGCGCTCGCCGATTTCCTCGACGTCGCCCTCGCACGGGGCGCTGTCGTCAAGCACCACGCCGACGTCGTCGAGCAGCGCTTCCCCGTCGAGGGGCGTCCACCGCCGCATCGCGTCCAGGACGGTCGTCAGCATCGTCTCGTCCGCCGGCACCAACGGCTGCACGGCGACCGGCGCGCTCACCGGCCGGTGCCCGGCACGAGCTCGGGCACGGCCTGGCGACGCGCACGCACCACGCCGAGCAGGTGCGCGGCGTCGACGTGCCGGTAACCGACGCGGTCGAGCGGCACGAGCCAGAAAAGTCCAGGTGGCTCCGTACGGTCGACGCGCGGCACGCCGATGTGGTGGGCGTACGGCCCGGTGCCGCCGAAGCACACCACATCGACCGGCGACAGCTCCTCGTGCGGCCACTGCCGGTCCGTGCGAGCCTGCACCAGGAAGTACAAGTTCGCGCGCCGCGGGTCGCAGAAGGCGGGGCCGATCAGACGCAGACGGGACAAGCAGGTGCGCAGTGTCGTCGGGTCGGTGCCGGCGTCGAAGGCCGGGTCGAGGGCCTCGTACGGCACGCGCACCGCATCCCAGCCACGGCCGGCGACGAGCACGGCGGGGCCGCTGCCCCACTGCCCGAGCGCGGTCGGAACGTCTGTCGCCGCTCGTAAGAGCCACCGCTGCGCCGCTTCCCGGCGGCCGTAGTCCGTCCGGGGCGGCACGGTCATCGCGGGCCTACTCATCGCCGTGCCCCTTTCCCGGGGCCGGGGCGACTTTGCCGTGGCGATTTTCGAGGCGGAGTCTGCTGTGGGCTGTCGTCGTCATCACGTCCTCCTCCGGGCGGACGGAGCCGACAGCAGGAGTGAAGGGCTGCGTAACGGGGGCAGCAGGGGAGCACCGGCCGAGGGCGCGTCGACGGGTGCGCCACGGGTCCGGTAAGCGTTGTTCGTCATGGTCGGCTCCATGTCGAGAGGCCAGTCACGACATGGTGCGGACGCAGCAAGGCCCCAACTATCACGACTTATTGATAGTCGGGGCCAACGTCTTACCCGGCGTCACACGCTAGTGCCCGGCGCCCAGCCACGAGCCGAACGAAAGAAATGATTCGGGCAGTTTGCGGTGCGCTGCTTCAAGCCCGGCGTACGTCTCTCGCACCGTCGGGTGGTACCGCGCCTGCTGCGGCGCCGTCTTCCGTGCGATCAGCAGGCTCCGGAACGACTCCTCGACCTTGCCCGTCCACATCTGCGCCCGAGCGACCTCGGCATAGTGGTGAGAGGCCCTCGACTTCGGCCAATCCTTCGGGATGGTCAGGCCTGCCGTTGCCTCGACCGCCTTTCCGTACTCGTCGAGTTCGGCGAGTACAGAGACGCGGTGCACCTTGACATTCGTCGGGCCGAAGGCCAGCCAGTGCACCTTGACCGACTCCCCTGTCGCTGCGGCGATCCGCTCGGCCTCGCCGAGGTGCGCGAGCGCCTGGTCCCGATCGTGCGCCCGACCGGACATGACCGATGCTCCGAGGTGCAACTGGCCCGTGACGACTTTCCGTCCCGTCGACTCGTCGGCCTGCTGAAGCGTCGACAGACCCAGGCTCACGAGCCTCTGCCCCGTCCGGTACTTCCCTTCCCTCAGGTACGTCAGCGCCCGCATGTACTGCTGCATGCCGCTGAGGACCGCATTCGAGCCGCGTTGCGCGGCCCAGTCAAGCCGCGCCAGCGCCAACTGGGCCAGGTCGTGGAACCCGAGCTTCGCCGTAACGTCGTACGCCGTGCGGTAGAACGAGGCGAGGACCGTCCACCCTTCGCTGTTTCCGAGCGTGTGAGCCGCTGTCGTCGCCTCCACGATCAGGCCGGCGACATTGCTCGTCACCTGCTTGATCTCTCCGGCTCGTACGGCTGCGCACAGCGACTCGGCATCCTCGCGCAACTCGTCAAGCCCTCGGGGGCGAACGTCCGGATCAGGACCGAGGTCGTAGACGTCGAGCGCCTCACGAACCGGCCTTATCAGCACGTCAAGCTCGTCGGCACGCAGTTCGGCCGCGTACGGCTGCCCCATGACGGTTGCCACGTCGACTCGCAGGGCCCGGGCGACGGCGGCGATGACGTGCGGGGTCGCGGGTATGACGCCTTGCTCGGTCTTCGTGTACGTGCTGTAAGGGACTTCGGAAAGGTCCGAAACGGCCCGCTGGGTGAGGTGGCGTTCAAGGCGCAGGCGCCTCATGCGCACGCCGGTGTGGTCTTCGGGCAGAGCGTGCATACTGGCTCCTGTTCTGCTTCGACACCAGAACGGTACCCGTGATCAGCTTCGCGGGGCACGACCGAACCCCACTGCTCCCCGCAGGAGTGGGGTTTCGTCGTTCTTGTCCGGGTGTGAGTAGTTGTGGTACAGAAAGTGCCGTTGAGATTGATCATGGCTGGCTAGCACAGGGGATGCGGCTGCCGCTGGGGTTCGTGGAAAGGTCGCCGGGCGGCTGTTGGTGCTGGCTACGGTCCGCTTCGTGCCGGTGGAGTTTCTGACTGATGAGCAGGCCGAGGCGTACGGGACGTTCACCCAGGCGCCGACGCGCCCGGAGCTGGAGCGGTTCTTCTTCCTCGATGACGACGACCGCGACCTGATTGCGCTGCGGCGCATCTGGAGCCACACGGGCACGATGTACCGCCACATGGGCCGGCCCGCCGACGCGTTCGCCGCCAACGACGTCGCCCGCAACCTGCACATCACACGCCGCGACCCGATGTTCGCGTCCCTCGGCATGGCCCGGCAGGCGGCGATCCACGGCGCGGCGCACGACCGCACCGGCACCCGCCGCGCGTTCGACCAGGCCCAGGACGCCATGCTGCGTGCCGACCCCGGCGACTACCGGCCCGTGTGGATGCTCGCCTTCTACGACCAGGCCGAGCTGCACTCCCTGGCCCTGTCCGCCCACCTGGCGCTCGGCGACTACCCGACCGCCGAGTACCACGCCCACCGCTGCCTGTCCGCCCTGCGGCCCCACATGGTCCGGTCCCGGGCCATCACCACGACTCGCCTCGCGCACGCCCAGCTCGCGCAGGGCGCCGCCGACGCCGCCACGGCCACCGCGATGAAGGTCCCCGCCGACTCAGCCACCCAGCACGCCCGGGTCACGCGCATGTTGCAGGAGTTCGGGGCCGCGCTGCGCGCCACCGCGCCCCGTAGCTCCACCGTGCAGACCTGGACCGAGCACACCGCCTCCTGGAGGATGGCCGCATGACCACGGCGCCCGCCATCGAACTGCGCACGTTCACCACCCTCGACACCGCCCGCGGCGACCTCCTCGACGTCTACGCCGATGTGCGCGCCCCGCTCCTCCACCTGCCGAACTACGCGGTCACCGCGTTCGGCGAGCGCCTGGACCGACACGGCGGCGAACCGGGCTTCACGGCCGTCCTCGCCTACGCGGACGAGCACCCGGTCGGCTACGCCTACGCCAACACCATCGAACAAGGCGACCGCTACTGGCAGCGCACCAGTCCAGCACCAGCGGACACGTACACCGAACGTCCGGCCGTGGCCCTTAAGGAGATCGGCGTCCGGCCGGCCTGGCGCAAGACCGGCACCGCCCGGCGCATCCACGACGCCCTCCTCGCCACGCGCGACGAACCGTTCGTCACACTCATGGTCAACCCGGCCGCCGGGGACGGAAAGGTCCACGCGCTCTATCGGTCATGGGGCTACGAGGACATCGGGCAGAGCCAGCCGTCACCGGCGTCGCCGGTCCTCACCGTGATGCTCCGTGCCGTTCGCTGACCGGGGCTCGGGGCGGGGCGGAGGGCTTCTGTGCGGCGGCGGCGTCGGAGGTTGAGCAGCTCGTTGCTGTGAGGGGGCAACCCCGCGGGTGCGGGGAGCAGGACACCGACGAATAGGTCTTCGCCGCGCCGAAGGGACCATCCCCGCGGGTGCTGGGAGCAGACTGCTTGACCTGCGAGTTTATGGAAATGCGTTGACTGCCCCTGCCCCCAGGCCTGGGGTGTCCCGCCAGGTCCTGAGCTTGCGAGAAACGACCCGCACCTTGGGGTGGTTGGGTCCCAGAGCGACTTCGAAATCCTGCGGCGTGTCGAAGTCATCGCCCCAGGCGACGGCACCGTCCAGTTCGGCCAGGATGTCCCGCACCAGGACCAGCTCGTGCGGGTACAGCCCACCCTTCACACCGAGCGGGTAGGCGTATGGCCGGATCGCGATCGCTGTTCCCGAGAGGTAATTCGACTCGTGGGGTTGACGGACCGTGCGGGAAGTGCGGTGGCCCGTCACGTCGTCCGCGCGGAGCTGGTCGATCTCGTAGGGGAACCGGCGGGCGACGTGCAACAAGGAGCGTCGCGGCTTCACCGCCCGCCAGGTGTACGGACCGGCCGCTACCCTCGATGGGGTGGGACTCGGTCTGGGCGAGGACCTTCCAGCCGTTGGCCGAGCGCGAACCGCGCCAGGTGGTCGCTGTCTGGTCCGGGCGGGGCGGCGGCCGCGGTCGGGGTGGTGGCTGGGAGACCAAGGGCGGCGGCTCCGGCCAAGGTACCGGCCGCGCCGAGCACGCGGCGTCTGCTCAGTTCGTTCATGAGGTGCCCTTCTTGTTGGTTCGGCGTTGGACGACCAGGCCCACGGCGTAGGCCAGACAGGCAAGCGCTATGACGAGGAGTGCGACGAAGTTGATCACCTACGTCCTATGTTCCCGGTGACACCCATTACGAGAATCACGCGTCAGGCTCGGCTGCTTGTCGAGGCAGGCGGGCTCGGGCGGACCACCTTCTACAGGTGCACGCCCTACCTGGCATTTATCGGTACCGGCTTCGCCCACCGCGAAGCCGTGAAGGACTGGAACCCTCCGGAGACCAAGGTGCGTGAGCCCCGTGTCCGTCGGCGTGGGAAGAAGGGCGAAGCCTGATGAGGATTCACGACGCGACAGACGTGCAGTACTTGCTGAAGAAGACAGGGCGCGTCCTCAGCCCGAACCAGCGCATCGTCGTCATGCTCTACGCATCCTCGGAACAGCGTCCCGACGGAACGGTGATGATCAAGGCCAGCACACTGGCCGCCACAGCGGGAATGACCCCGCCCGTGCTGTCTCGGACCCGCAAGGAACTGCTCGAAGCGGGTTGGCTGGAGGTGACCGGGAGCGTGGGAAGCGTCAAGCACTACCGGCTCAACCCGGCCCTGTTCGAGGACCGGGGGCAGGCTGGACGTCACCTGCGAGCCGTCGGCGGCTGAAGGGCCGTGCCGTGAAGCGATCCGATTCTGGAGTCGGATCGTTTCTCCGCGAGTTCAGCAGCGGGGCAACTATCACGGCGTGATAGTCCCGAGATGGGCGAGCGCCGACGCTCCCAGCCGGTACTGAGTGACGGCAGGACGGCCAGTGCGGAACTCCAGCGCGATGGCTGACTGGTTCCCTGTCGCACGTACACCGCGTATCGCTCGCTGTCGGTGTGCGCTGCTATCGTCCGGGCTGATCATCGCGTGAGCGACGCGGGGGTGGGGACCAATCGTCGTCACGCGAGCCGCCGCGTGCATGCGTCCTTGCCGCGGTTCTTGCTGGGGAGGGACTGTACGTTGCACCGTTCTCATGTCTGGGGGCTGAGACTCACCGCCGCGATCGGCACTGTCCTCGCGGTGGCCCTGGTCGGCGGCCATGCCGTGGCGGCGCCCACGTCGGTGCCCTTGTCCACGCCGGTCACAGTCGCGGAAGCCACCGAGGCTCAGGTTCCCTATCCGAGCGTGAGCAGGAGCCGGCTGAACAGTGTCGGGTCGAGTGGGTTCCTGGTGCACGACCAGGGCACGCCCCTGTGGACCAACTTCGCCGACGGCTCAACGAGCGTGGTGAAGGCGAAGTCCTGGGCCGGCGAGTACGTGGATGCCTCCGTTTCCCCCACGCTGGCCTCGGACGTGGTCGAGGTCGAGCATTGGGAGAGCACCCTGAAGATCACCGAGCTTCGTGACATGAGCACGCAATGATCGGTGTCGATCTCTCCTGACAGCGCGGGGGGCCGCTTGGCCGGGTGTGTCTGCTTCAAGTACTTCGTACGACGCTGGAACAGCGCTACCACTCAGGAAGTGCAGCTGCAGGAGAAGCCCGACGCCGGGCCGGTGACGAAGCGCCTGGTGACCGGCCTGCCCCTGGACGCCAAGGAGGCGACGCTGGCCGCGGCCACCCCCGAGCACGCGGTGCTGGTCTACCAGACATCGCGCACCTGGCAGTGGGCGCTGGTCGACCTGGCGACTGCCGCCGTGGTCCAGCGCCACGACATGCGGTCGGCCTCCGACTCCGTCGCCGTGTCCGACACGTACGTGGCCTGGCACGAGACGGACGACGCCGGTACGGACCGCGTAGTCGTCACCGCCCGCGGCACGAACCCCGGTCCCGACCGGAGCACCGTACTCGGCAAGGTGCGCGACACCGTGGCGGTCGGGCTGGTGGACAACTGGATCACCTACGGCGTGAACAGCGACCTGGCCTGGCAGGACGACCCGAACCCGCTGTACGCCCTCACGGCCCGCAACCTCACCACGAACGCCACTCGCAAGCTACTCGACCACACGGGCGAAGTGGCCACAGCCCCCGACGGCACCCTGTACGCGAGCGGCGGCACGGTCAGCGGCGGTGAGGGCCTGTACCGGATCGCGATGGGGTCTGCGGGAGCCCCGGTCGCCACCCGGGCGGCGAGCAGTGGGGAGTCGGTGGGAGTCACATTCCTCGGCGACTCGGTCCCTGAGGTGATCGACCTCGACGCTCCTGTCCCCGCCCGGTTCGAATGGCGACTGTCTCGGCTCAACGTGCTGGTGAACGTCACCCTGCGCAACACGTACACCGGCGAGACGAAGCAGGAAACGCTGCGCCCGTACGCGAGCGCCGACGACCTGCACAGTTTCTCCTTCGACTGGGACGGCGAACTCGCGTGGCACAACGACCCGGACTTCTACACACCGGCCTCGGCGGGCAACTACACCTGGCGCATCGACGTCAAGCCGCGCAACGGCATCGGCCCCGACCTGTCCGCTTCCGGATCGTTCACGGTCAAACGCAAGTCCGGCGCGCACGACTACGACAGTGACGGCCAGCCCGACATCCTCGAGCGGGACACGGCCGGGCGGCTGTGGCTCTCCGACACCACCTACGAGTCCTACGACGAGCTCTACCAGAACCCCCAGACGCTCGTCGGAGGGGGTTGGAACGCCTACGACCGTATCGAGGCATCCGGCAACCTCGGCGGCGCCCCCGTGGACGATGTGGTGGCCCGCGACCGCGACGGCGTGCTGTACCTCTACCTGGGCACGGGCGACAGCAAGGCCCCCTTCGCTTCTCGCATCAGGGTCGGAGGCGGCTGGAACACCTACGTCCAGCTGACCGGCGGCAGCGATCTGAACGGCGACGGCCGGGCCGACCTCGTCGCCACCGACAAGTCCGGTGCTCTGTGGCTCTACCGCGGCACCGGAAACTACAAGGGCCCCTTCGAGAAGCGGGTGAAGATCGGCACCGGCGGATGGGGTACGTACAACCAGATCCTCGCAGTCGGCGACATCGCCGGTGCCCCCGCAGGAGACCTCGTCGCCCGCGACCGCTCCGGTGTCCTCTGGCTCTACCTCGGTTACGGCAACGGCCACTTCGCCCCGCGAACCCGTATCGGAGGCGGCTGGAACACCTACAGTCACCTGGTCAACATCGGTGACGCCAACCTCGACGACCGGCCCGACCTGTACGGAGTCAATCGGGACAATCCGACCTCCCCATTCCTCCACCGCGCCACAGGGGCCCCGCGTACGCCGTTCGCCGTTCGCTCCAACGTGCCGACGGTCTTCTACGGGCACCAGGTGTACAACCTCTTCGCCTGACGGCGTTGCCGCCCCCAGGCATGGTCTCCTACTCCCTACCGGGGTGGATGCTGTCGCCTGGGGTGCGGGGCCAGGCGTTCTGCGGCTGCGCCGTGCGGGTGCGAGTGACCGGAAGCGTTGCCGCAGGCAGGCAGAGGCGGGGCCCTCGGGCCCCGCGTGCCCGCCGGGCGGTGTGTCAGGCCATGGCGAACCGGTCCACCACCAGATCCACTCGGTAAGACACGGTCTAGCTTAGTCTCCCGCTTGATCTACTTCGTGACCTTGGTCCCCTCCAACTCGGTGGACTTCGGCGCCAGGATGGCGAACCAGTCGTAGGGGGAGTGCTTGAGGCTGTGGATGACCGGAACGTCGGCGTTCGCCTCGGTGTCCGCGGACGTACGGCCGACCTTGGTAGACGTGCCGTCCTTCCAGGTGCAGGTGACCTCCCGGGCGGTCTTGGCGACCTGGCCAAACACCAGGCGCGGGGCGGCCGTGTCGTCCCCTGGGAGCAGCGGGAGCGAGACGGTCCCGTACTCGCCGCCGGTCAGGACGTCGTCCTCGGTTAGCACCAAGTCCCCGATCTGAGTGGCCTTCGCCTCTTCACCGGTGACCCGGTACACGAAGTGCGCGACCTTGCCCACCAGTTCGGAGGCTGCGGAGACGTCCTGCGGGTGCTCGCCGAACTTCGCCATGGCCGCCAGGGTGGCCTGGGCCTCCGCCGTGTCCGCCGGAGCCTTCCACACGTCGATGTACACCCTCCACGGCACTCCCGCGTCGGTGCCGCTCGCCAGGGTCGTCCGCATGTGCGGCTCGGATGCCTCCGCGCTGGCGACCGGCTGACTCGCCGACGACACCCCTCGTTCCCCGTCACCGGGCAGCCCGTTCAGTGCCAGAGCCCCCGTGGAGCCGGCCACAACCAGGGTGGTGGTCGCCACGACCGCCCAGCGACGGGCCCTGCGGCGACGGCCGCCGCGAATCAACGCCTGGGCGGGGGCTGTGCCGATCCTCACCTCGTCGGCGGCTTCGGCCAGCAGGAAGGCGATGTCGTGCTGTGTCATGTTGTGGCTCGTCTCCCAGTCCGCGCTCTTCACGTTCGTCCTCCCTGCGTCACTTTCTCCGCCAGTCCCGAAACGGCGCGCAGCTTCGCGATTCCCTTGGCTGCGTTGCTCTTCACCGTGCCGACCGAACAGCCCATCGCCTCGGCCGTCTGTGTCTCAGTGAGGTCCTCCCAGTAACGTAGGACCACTGCTTCCCGCTGCCGTGCCGGCAATTGGGCCAGCGCCTTCAGCAGCGTGTGACGGTCGTCGGCCTGGGCGATCCGGTCACCGGTGTCGGCCACCTCGTGTGTCAGGCCCGCGTCCCCGCTCCTGGGCAACAGGAACTCCCGCAGCTTTCTTCGATATCTGCGGGCATGCGCGTTGATCATCACTCGTCGCACATACGCCTCAGGGGCGTCGGCCAAGGCGATCCTGTGCCAGGCCACATAGACCTGCTCCAGCGTCGACTGGACCAGATCCTCCGCAGCGTGCTGCTCACCCGTGAGCAGAAATGCCGTACGCATCAGGCGCGGCCAGCAACCGACGACGAAATCGTGGAACTCTCGGTCCCCGACCTGCTGTCGAACCCCCATGAGCACCTCCCTCCTAGATGCTCAAAAGAGTCCATACGAAGCCGAGACCGTTGCCTCACCAGGGAATCTTCTTCCGTTTCGCACAAACGCCGCAGGTGGATCCGCAGTTGTCGTCGGTCAGATTGACCAGGCCCGCCGGGTCGGCCACCTGGATGAGATCGGGCACGTCCCGCCCGTCGAATTCGAGACCACCTACTACCGAGAAGCCACGAAGCCCCAGGTCACCGTCACGACCTAGAGTCTCGACCAAACCCGGAACGGTTCACCCCGCTGCTCCCCGCAGGAGTGGGGTTTCGTCGTTCTTGTCAACCGCCCGGCGAAAGCTCCGGTTCGCAGGGGCGCGGGCCCGGTGGGTGGCGTCTCTGGTGACAGGTTCGCCCACGGTGTCCGCGTACGGCCGTCGGGGCCCGGTCGGACTCGACTCCTTGTCCAGTGCGCTGCGATGCACTGTGTGCCCGGCCTGAGACGGGCCGGCTTCCGAGGAGAGGGACGGCAGCACGATGACGCGACCCGTGGTGGCGGTGACCGCCGACGCGACGACAGTGAACTGGAACATCTGGGGCGACGTGGCGGTCACGTTGCTCCCCCAGCCGTACCTGGACAAGGTGGCGCAGGCGGGTGGGGCGCCGGTGCTGCTGCCTCCCGTCGTGGAGGCGGTCGAGTCCGTGATGGAGCGGGTGGACGCCCTGCTGATGAGCGGTGGGGCGGACATCGACCCGGCGCTGTACGGCGCCGAGCGGGAGAAGTTCACCTTCCCGCCGCACCGGGCGCGGGACGCGGCCGAGCTGGCCGCGCTGGCCGTGGCGGAGCGGCGGGGCATCCCCGTGCTTGCCGTGTGCCGGGGCCTGCAGCTGATCTCCATCTCCCGGGGCGGCACGCTCAACCAGCACCTGCCCGAGCACTCCCCCGCCGTCCCCGGCCGCTACGAGCCGCGCACCATCCAGGTGAAGCCCGACTCCGTGCTGGGCGGCGCGCTCGGGACGTCACCGACCGTGTACTGCCACCACCACCAGGGCATCGACAAGCTCGGTGCCGGACTGGTGGCCACCGCCTGGTCGGACGACGGCATCATCGAGGGAGCGGAGGCCGAGGACCCGTCGGCGCCGTTCCTGGCGGGACTTCAGGCGCACGGTGAACTGGGCGAGGACACCGTGGGACTCTTCCGGGCGTTCATCGAGGCCGCCAAGGCCCAGCCGCGCGCCTGAAACGACGGCACCGGAACGGCCGCTGCCCCGTTCCCGCCTGATGGCGGGTCACGGGGCAGCGGCCGTTCCGGTGGCCCGGGGCGGTGCCTGACTCAGATGGACCACCGCACCGACCGCGGAACGGGGGACTTTTCACCGCGGCTGGTGCGGTGGCCGCTCTGGATGGGCCCCGACCCTCGCCTGTATGACGAAGGGGGCGGCAGGAGTGTGACCGGATTCGCGGTCGCAGGTGAAAAAAGTGGCCGCCGGCCCTGTCGCGAGCGGCCTACCGGTCCCACTCCCGGCTTCCGGCGAGCTGACGAGTCGTGACGTTGAGCCTGCTGAACAGGTTGGTCACGGCGATCGTCAGCAGGATGGAAGCCAGCTCCTTCTCGCTGTAGTGCTTGGTGGCCTCCTGCCACAGCTCGTCCGGCAGCGGGTCGCTGCGGTCGGCGAGGCGGGTGCCGGCCTCGGCCAGCGCCAGCGCGACCCGCTCGGCGTCGGTGAAGAAGGGAGTGTCCCGCCAGGCGCCCACCGCGAGCAGCTTCTGCTCGCTCAGACCGGCCTCCTTCGCGCGCTGCGCGTCACCGGACACACAGAAGCTGTCGCCGTTGATCTGGCTCGCGCGCAGGTGGACGAGGCCCAGCGTCGTCTCCGGAACACCGCCCAGCTTGCTGGCCAGGTACAGATCCTGGATGGGCTGAGAGGCTTCGGGGATGATGATCGCGGGGTTTTCCATACGCGGCTGCATCATTGGCTCCTTGTCGGGTGGTTGGGATTCGGCCACTATCCGGGTAGGCCCTGTAGCGCCACTAGAGCGGGAGTGAGCCCGCTCGGCGCGGGCTTCCGCCCGGCTCGCAGTCAGTCGGCGGCGAGAGAGGCACGCCGACGGCGCGAGGTGGACCACCGCCGGGTGATCGGCCGCTCCACCAGGGCGTACAGAGCCCAGGAAGCGAGCACACTGACGGCGAGCAGGGCACCCACCAGCCCGGCTGTCTCACCGGTGGAGTAGAGGGTGTCACCCAGCAGCTTCCGGCCACCGGCCAGGACGACGAAGTGCACGAGATAGAAGGCGAACGATATCTCGCCAAGCCAGACCATCGTCCTCGAGCGCAGCACGCTGGAGCGCCCGCGCACATCGGCCGTCGCGGCCGCGGCGATCAGGAACATGATGGGGACGATGGTCAGGGACCGCTGCCCGTACAACAGGGGAACCTGGGAACTGAGCACGTAGCCGACGGCCAGCAGGACGCTCGACGAGACGATGCCGATGTTCCACCACCGGCCGTGCCGCACCGCCAGCGCCACCAGGATGCCCAGCGCGAAGTCCAGCAGGCGGACGGGGGGCAGGAAGTAGGAGAACCAGTACTGCTCCGCGGAGACGCCCGAGGGCTCCGCGGTCAGTTGCAGGCCCGGCCCGTCCGGCAGCAGGGCGTAGCTGACCAGCGGTGTCGCCATGATCGCGACGGCCGTGCCGGCGATCCAGTACAGCAGCCGATCGGGCCGGATACGCAGGAAGAGCCGGTGCAGCAGCGGGAAGCAGGCATAGAAGACCAGTTCACAGCCCAGGGACCAACTGGGCGGGTTCACGCTGTACAGAAGGTCGAAGTCGGGCACCCACACGTGCACCATGAACAGGTTGGCCGTCGCGGTTCCCGCCGGGGTGAAGGCGCCGGCGAACACCACGAGCGCCAGCGCCCACGTGACGACGTAGTTCGGGTAGATCTTGACGAACCGGCGGCGCCAGAACGCGGGAGCCGTGTCCTTCTCACGGGCCGACCAGGTCAGCACGAAGCCACTGAGAACGAAGAAGAACGCCACCCCCACCGCGCCGGCATGCTCCGTGACCTTGAGCAGGTCCATGGCGAACGCGTCGTCCTCGAGCAGACGAAGCTGGGGAATCGGCAGACCCACATGGCTGAAGAAGACCAGCAGCGCGGCGGGGAAACGCAAGCCGGTCAGTGAGTCGAGCCGGTTGAGCCGGGGGCGTGCCCGCCCCTCGGTCCGCCCGTCGCCCGCCGCGGCCGGCGGCACCGCGGGCGGACCGGTCTCGGCAGCGGGCCGCGCGCTGCCGGTCGTTCCGGGTTGAGTCATCTGTGCCCTCCCAAGGCGTATGTCGAAGTGGTTGTCGGGCGGGGGGTGACCGCGGTACTCGGCGCACCGGGCTCCGACGTCGTCCAGCGCCGTGGTGAGCGCCGGTCCGGCACCGCGCACGCCACCGGAGGGGAGCCGCCGGACGGCAGCGCACGCCACCGGAGGGGGCCTTCGGGTGGCAGCGCATGTCCCGGCTATGCCGCCGCGACCGCCTGCCGGGCCATGCCGAACCAGCGCCCGAGCGCCTGCCGCAGCAGGGCGGGATCGTCCGGGGCCGCCCAGGCGACGTGCCCGTCGGGACGCAGCAGTACGGCCTCCGGGCCGCCTTCCTCCACCCAGGAGCCGGCCACGACGTCGATGCGGTCGGACCAGTCGGCGGCGGTCCGTTCCAGGGACGGGGACTCACCGGTGACGATGAGCACACCGCGTGCCGCGTGCAGCAGCTCGGCGACCGTGCCGCGGGTGCCGTCCGCACGGCGCAGTTCGCGGCCGGGGTCCAGGCGCAGGCCCAGCAGCGGGTGCTCGCCCGGCCCCATGTCGTAGCGGATGTCGAGGCCGCTGACGATGCCGGCCAGGTGGCGTGCCACGTCGGGGAGTTGCACCAGTTCCCGCATGACGGCGCGCAGCGGCTCCATCTCGTCGCCGGTGAGGTAGAGCCGGGTCTGGGCGCGGGTGTTGCGCATCAGCTTCTCGCCGACCGGGTGCCGCTCGCTCTCGAAGGTGTCGAGCAGGCCCTCGGGGGCCCAGCCGTTGATCGTCGCGGCCAGCTTCCAGCCGAGGTTCGCCGCGTCCTGGACGCCGACGCTCATGCCCTGCGCGCCGGCGGGCATGTGGATGTGGGTGGCGTCGCCGGCGAGGAGGACCCGCCCGTTGCGGTAGTGCTCGGCCTGGCGGGTGGTGTCGGTGAAGGAGCTGATCCAGCGGACCTCCGCGTGGTGCAGCGACTCGCCGGTCATGCGCTGCCAGGCGTCGGCGATGTCGGCGAACCTCAGGGAGCTCTTGTCCTCCGGCGGGCGCAGGTTCTCGTCGTGGATGACGATCCGGTCCACGCCGTTCTCCAGGTTGAACGCCATCACCATGCCGCCCGGCACCTTCTCGCCGATGGGCCGCTGCCGTACCCCGGCGCCGACCAGGTCGGCCATGTACATCCCGCGGGTGGCGCCCCAGCCGCGGAAGTCGATGCCCGCGAGGGTCCGGATCACGCTGCGTGCCCCGTCGCAGCCCACGAGGTACTGCGCGGTGTCCTCGCCGTAGCCGCCCGGGCCCTGGTACTCGACGACGACGCCGTCCGGCGTCTCCCGGTAGCCGGTCACCTCGTGGCGGCGCAGCACCGGAACGCCCAGTTCCTTCAGCCAGTTCTCGAGGATCTCCTCGGTGCGGAACTGGGGGACGCCGCGGACGCTGAAGTGGTTGTCCTCCAGCTTGCTGAAGTCGATGCGTACGCCGCCGAAGTGGCCCTGGGCCCATTCGACGTCGCCGAAGCGCTCCAGCAGCCCGCGCTGCTCGAAGACCTCGGCCGCCCGCCGGGTGAAGCCGACGCCGCGCGACTCCCCGCTCGGGGCGGGCAGTTTGTCGTAGACCACGACGTCCACCCCGCCGAGCTTGAGCTCACCGGCGAGCATCAGTCCGACTGGGCCTGCGCCGACGACGATCGCGCCCTTTGCCATTTCGTGCTCCCTGTCCTGGTAAAGGTGATGGATTGGGGTGGCGTTCAGGAGAAGAACTCCGCCAGCGTCCGGGCCAAGCGGTCGGGCGCCTCTTCGGGCAGGTAATGCACGGTGTTCGCCAGCTTGACCACGCGCACGTCGTGCCCCAACGTGGGCAGCACCTGCTGGAACTCGCCGTGGCTCACCTCGGAGGCGACCCCGAGCAACGGGACCGTGACCTTCCCGTACGACCTCATGTGCTCGACGTCCTGGTGGAAGCTCTGGTACCAGGCGTTGGAGGCACGAACGGCTTCCGCCGAGTCGTAGGCGCGCGTGTAGACGCGACGGTCGAAGTCGCCGACGAGGCTCTGGTCGGCCAGGGAGTGGGCGAAGAACCAGTCGATCAAGTGCCGCACCCGCCCGGCCACCAGCTGTTCGGGCAGCCCTTGGACCTGGTTGAAGGCGTACCACCACAGGGGGAAGCCGGTGCCGGGCTTGGGCAGCAGCGGCAGCTGGTAGAAGCGGTCGTCGGGGTGCAGGGCGTCCAGCATGGCGACCTTCCGGGTCGCCGCCGCGTGGTTGACGGCAAAGCTGAACGCCACCTTGGAACCGATGTCGTGTCCGGCGATGTTCACCCGACGGTGGCCCAGCTGCCGTACCAGGGCGTGCAGGTCGCCCGCCATCGTCTTCTTGTCGTACCCGCCCGCGGGCTTGTCCGAGCCGCCCATCCCGCGCAGGTCGACGGCGATGACGCGGTACCGTCGGGCGAGCTGGGGCATGATCTTGCGGTACGCCCACCAGGTCTGCGGCCAGCCGGGGACGAGCAGCAGGGGCTCTCCGTGCCCGCCGGTCACGTAGTGCAGGCGCACACCGTTGACCGTCGCGTACCGGCTGCGGAAGCCGCCGGACAGGGAGCGGGCCAGCTCCTCGTCGGACGGCACGGAGGGGCGTTTGCGGGGGTGGGCGGCGGCGGGGGTACCCGTCATCGCGAGTGCGGTCGCGCCCGTGCCCAGGGCGATCATCTTGCGTCTGTTCAGCGTCATCTGCTCGTGTCCTCGGTGTTCTGTGGCCGGTGCGCGACGGGCACGGCGGGCGCGACGGGCACGCGGGCCGGTGGGAGTGGCGGGCCTAGGCGCGGAAGGCGTCCGCGTGCTGGGCCGCCCACTCGGTGAAGGGACGGGCCGGGTGGCCGGTGAGCTGCTCGACGTGGTCGGTGAGCGGCACCGGTGCCGTGCTGGCCGCCCACAGCTTCAGCAGCGCGTCGGCGATGTCGTCCGGCATGAAGCCGGGCTTGTTCGCCCGCCACACCTGCGGCGGGATGCGCTCGACGGGGATGTCCCGGCCTGCCGCGGCCGCGATGATCTCGACGTGCTCGGCGAAGGTGAGGGACTGCGGTCCGGTGAGGTGGTACGACCGGCCGCGCAGCCCGGGGTCGGTGAGGACCGCGTACGCCGCCTCCGCGATGTCGCGCTCGTTGACCGGGTCGGCGTGGCTGTCCGGGTAGGGCAGGCCCACCGCCCCGCGCGCCTTGAGCGACCACGCCCAGGGCAGCGCGTTGGAGGCCAGCGCGCCGCAGTTCAGGGGCGTGGAGGTGAGGGACGACGCGGCGAGGGCCTGCTCGACCGCGAGGTGGGGGGCGGCGATCGGGTCGTCGGCGGCGCCGGGGCGCAGCACGGCGTCGGCGGACATGATCACGACGTGTTCCACGCCGGCCTTCTCGGCCTGCTCGACGAACGCGCCGACGGCGGCCGGTTCGGCGTACAGGAAGACGGAGTCGACTCCGTCGAGGGCGGCCGGGAAGTCGGCCGGGGTGTCGAGCGCGAGCCGTACGGACTCGGTGCCCGCGGGCAGCGACAGCTTCTCGGGGTCGCTGGAGGCGGCGCGGACGGCGACGCCGTGCTCGTGCAGTACCCGCACGAGCAGGGAGCCGACCTTGCCGCGGCTGCCGGTGACGAGGACGGTCATGACAGTGACCTTTCCGGGATCGAGGGGCGGGGCGACGCCCGGCGGTGCGGCACCGCGGCTGCTGTGGCGGTGGCTGCTGCGGCTGCGGCGGCGGCTGCCGGGCGGGGCCGCCGTGCCCTCGGGCCGCGGAGCCGGCGCGCCCCGGTGCGGGCGGCCGGGCCCGCGGCACGGCGCCGGGTCATGCCGTGGCCGCGCCGAACCAGCGGGTGAGGGCGTCGGACAGCTCGCCGCCGTCCGGGGCGGCCCAGACGACGTGGCCGTCGGGGCGCAGCAGCACCGCCTCGGGCCCGCCGTCCTCGGCCCAGGTGCCGGCGACGACGTCGACGCGGTCGGACCAGTCGGCGGCGGTCTTCTGCGCGGTGGAGGGGTCGCCGGTGACGATGAGCACGCCGCGTGCGCCGTGCAGCAGCTCGGCGACCCGGGTGCGGCCGCCGTCGGCGCGGTCCAGCTCACGCTGCGGTGCCAGGCGCAGGCCCAGCAGCGGGTGCTCGCCGGATCCGACGTCGTAGCGGATGTGGAGACCGCTGACCTGGCCTGCCAGGTACCGGGCCGCGTCGGGGATCCGCACGAGTTCGCGCATGACGGCGCGCAGCGGTTCCATCTCCTCGCCGCTGAGGTAGAGCAGCGACTGGGCGTGGACGTTGCGCAGCAGCTGCTCGCCGATCGGGTGCCGTTCGGCGTGGTAGGTGTCGAGCAGGTTCTCGGGGGCCCAGCCGTTGATCGTCGCGGCCAGCTTCCAGCCGAGGTTCACGGCGTCCTGGAGGCCGACGCTCACGCCCTGCGCGCCCAGCGGCGCGTGGTCGTGGGCGGCGTCGCCGGCCAGGAGGACGCGGCCGCTGCGGTAGCGCTCGGCGAGGCCGGTGGCGTTGGTGAGGGCGGTCATCCAGCGGGTCTCGCCGTGGTGGATGGACTCGCCGGTCATGCGCTGCCAGGCGTCGGCGACCTCGGCGAAGGTCAGCGTGCCCTCGCCGTGGTGGGGGCGGACGCCGGGCTCGTGGATGACGATCCGGTCGTAGCCGTCGCCGAGACCGACCGACAGGACCATGCCGCCGCTCTCGACGCGCTCGCCGATGGGGCGGGGGCGGATGTCGGCGCCGGTGACGTCCGCGAGGTACAGGCCGCGGGTCGCCTCGTCGCCGCGGAAGGCGATGCCGGCCAGGCGGCGTACGGTGCTGCGGCCTCCGTCGCAGCCGACGAGGTAGCGCGCGCTGTCCTCACCGGGGCCGTCGGGGCCCTCGTAGCGCACGACGACACCGTCCTCGGTCTCCTCGAAGCCGGTGATCTCGTAGCCGCGGCGCACGGGCACGCCCAGTTCGGCCACCCAGTCGCCGAGCATCTGCTCGGTGCGGGACTGGGGGAGGCCCATCACGCCGAAGTGGCTCTCCTCGAGCAGCGTGAAGTCGATGCGCACGCCCCCGAAGTGGCCGTGCTGGCCCCAGCGGAAGTCGCCGATCCTGGCGAGCAGGCCTCGCTGGTCGAAGACCTCGGCGGTGCGGCTGGTGAAGCCGAGGCCGCGCGATTCCCCGCTGGGCGCGGGCAGCTTGTCGTAGACGACGACGTCCACGCCGCCGAGCCGCAGTTCACCGGCGAGCATCAGTCCGACCGGACCGGCGCCGACGACTATCGCGCCCTTTGCCATGGAGTACTCCTCACAGATCGTTGGGGGACCGCTCTCGTGTGCGCGGCGGCAGCCAGACACCAGCAAAGACCCCGTGGATCGAGCGGCGCTGCAGCCGGAGTGCAGGGCGTCTCAAAAGGGGGTGCCGGGGGGCGGGTGGGGCGTGGACACGGTCTCCAGGTGGCGGTGCGGGTGGCTCGCAGGCGGCACCTGAAGGCCGGCGGAGCAAAGCGGCCCGACTCCCGATCCGGGATGACGACGCAGGCGGGGTCTCGAACCTCGAGTACAGCCGGGGGCCGGCCGGTAGAGCGTCGTTCGGTCCGGTGGACCTCCGCGGCACTTCCCCGTCATCGCCTGCGCTCTCGTCCGCTGCCGCAGAGTCGCCGTATGTGACGAAGTATCAGCAGACAGCATGCCCGAAGCGGACATCACGACGCTGTCGCTGTCATGTCACGAACGTGTCTTGAGCACGATCAAGAGGCAACTGGGGCAACCACGCCGGCCATCCGACAGGACAGAAAGCCAAACGGGCGAACGGTCGCCCGGCTCGCCCGCCCGCTCCGCAGGAGCGACAGCCCCACACAGAGGACAGACACACCATGCGCACTCGGAAGATCTCGGTACTGACCCTGTCCGCAGCGGCCCTCAGCCTGGCACTGACGGCATGCGGCAACGACGGCGCCGACAGCGCGTCCTCTGCTGCGAGCAGCTCATCGGCTGCGGCCACGAGCACCCCGCAGTCCGGCACCCCTCAGACCGACGCTCCGAAGACCGACACCGGGAAGTCCGACACCGCGAAGTCCGACACCCCGAAGTCCGACGCCGCGGCCGGTACCGCGAAGGGCAAGTCGTCGGGCACGCCCGCCAAGTCCGGCATGAAGTGCACGGACCAGATCAACTACGCCGGTGACCCGCGCTCCAACGCCGAGATCAACTCCATCGGCGAGAACACGGGCTCCTGCCCGCCGGTCCAGAAGCCGCCGTCCGACACGAAGTGCACGGACCAGATCAACTACGCCGGCGACTCGCGCTCCAACGCCGAGATCAACTCCATCGGCGAGAAGACCGGCTCCTGCCCGCCGGTCCAGAAGCCGCCGTCCGACACGAAGTGCACGGACCAGATCAACTACGCCGACGACTCGCGCTCCAACGCCGAGATCAACTCCATCGGCGAGAAGACCGGCTCCTGCCCGCCGGTCAAGCGGAAGTGAACCGCCGGATGCGTACACGCGCCTGAACACCCGGCTGCCCGCTCCGACGGGCGCGCGGGCGCAGGAAACGGCCCCGCCGGTTCGGGGGAGGACCGGCGGGGCCGTTGATCGTGGGTGCGGTGTGCCGTGCGGTCTACTTCTCCGCTTCGGCCGGCACCAGGGCGGGGCCGTCGGCGGCCTCGTCCTGGGTGGAGCTCATGGACTTCTTGCCGCGGGGCATCATGAAGGCGACGACCAGCAGGGCGAGGGTGCCGAGCGAGGCGCCCGAGAGGAACGCGTCGTGGTTGGCCGCCTCGTGGACCTTGGCGATCAGCTCGGGCTTGCCCTCCGTCGCGGCCATCTCGGTGCTCATGCCGCTGTAGGCGATGGTCGCCACGACGGCCAGACCGAGGGCGCCGCCGGCCTCCTGGCTGGTGTTGATCAGGCCGGCGCCCACACCCGCGTCCTCGTCGGAGACACCGACGAAGGCGGCGATCTGCAGGGTCACGAAGACCATGCCGCAGCCGAGGCCGAGCAGGATGAACGGGGCCAGCAGGTCGACCGCGTAGCTGCCGTCGGCGGGGGCCCGCCACATCAGCAGCAGACCGGCGATGGTGAGCGTGAGGCCCATCATCACGACCGGGCGCGCCGCGATCTTGGTGACCAGGCCCGAGGCGATGCCCGCGCCGGCCGCGACGGAGACCGCGAGCGGCACGTAGGCGAAGCCCGCCTTGAGCGGCGAGTAGCCGAACGCCTGCTGCATGAAGAGGCTGGCGAAGAAGAACAGCGAGCCGAAGGTGCCGAAGACCAGCACGGCGGAGATGTTCGCGACCCGCATGGTCTTCAGGCGGAAGATGCGCAGCGGCATCATCGGCGAGGCGACCTTGGACTCGATGACGACGAAGGACGTCAGCAGCACGACCACGCCGACCAGCGAGCCGATGGTGCGGAAGGTGCCCCAGCCGACCGTGGTGGCCTCACCGAGCGTGAAGACCAGCAGCAGCAGACCGGCGGTGAGGGTGACCGCGCCGAGGGTGTCGAACTTGCCGCGGTCGTCGGCCTTGCTCTCGGGCAGGATCCGCGGCGCCAGGACGGCGGCACCCAGACCGATCGGCACGTTGATCCAGAAGATCCACTCCCAGCCCCAGGTGTCGGCGAGCACACCGCCGAGGATCACGCCGACGATGGACGCGATACCGGACAGCGAGCCCCACACGCCCAGCGCCTTGTTGCGCTCGGGGCCCTCGGCGAAGGTGTTGGTCAGGATCGCCAGGGCGGCCGGGGTGACCAGCGCCGCGCCGAAGCCCTGGACGGCACGCGAGGCGATGAGCATCGTGCCGTTCTCGGCGAGACCGGAGGTCAGCGACGCCAGGGCGAAGATGGTGAAGCCGATCTGGATCAGCTTGCGGCGGCCGAAGGTGTCCGCCAGGCGCCCGCCCAGCAGCAGGAAGCCGCCGAGGACGGTCGCGTAGGCCGTGACGATGTAGTTCAGGCTGACCTCGGACATGTCGAGGCCGCTCTGGATGGACGGGAGAGCGAGGTTCACGATCGACACATCGGTGAAGACCATGAACTGGCCCATGCAGACGAATGCCAGGATCAGTCCGGGGCTGAAGCCCGCCCCTGGTGCTGACCGGGCCGTGGTGGCGTCGGGGGCAGCCATCGATTTCTCCTCAGAACAGTGCAGGATCGGGTCATCGAACGCGGTCCCCGGCCTGTTTTCGGCGCTGGTGGGGACCGCCGGGACAGCCGCCGGGCGGGGCCTCGGCGGCCGGAGGGGGCGTTCGTCGCAGCTATGACGAACGGGGACCGGCAGATGTGACCGGCCGGCCGGAACTGCTTCCGGACCGACCTCGCAGTCCCTGCTTGCTGTCCTCGTACTGGCTGATCAGCTGGGGTCCGGCGGCACGCAGCTGCGGCGGGAAGTTCTCCGTCAGCAGGTCCCGGCCGCGTGCCGGCTCGGGGTCCTCGAGCAACCCGAACATGAAGTGCAGACCGAAGCGGGGGGAGCCCTGGATGAACGCCTCGCGCAGCCGGTCGATGTCGTCCGCGGCGACACCCGGGAACAGGTCCTCCACCACGGCCTCCTCGGCGGTGAGGTGGCCGTCGAGCACCTGGTGGACCTGCCGGGCGGCCTCGGCGCCCTGCCGGGCGCCGTCCGTCCCGCCGGCGGCCCGTCCGGCCTTCGTGGCCTCGTCGAGGCCTTCGATCGCCGTCTCCAGGGCGTTCAGCCTCCGGTCGAGGACCACGTGGTCGTCCGACAGTTCCTTGAGCTGTGCCCGTGCGTCGGGGTAGAGCGCCTCCAGCACGGGCCAGAAGAGGTCGTCCTCCGCCTTGTGATGGGCATGGGTGAACGCGAGCAGCCACCGGCCCGCGTCGACCAGCGTCGCGGTGTCTATGTCGTGGCCGTCGGCCAGCCGCTCGTACGCGTCGACCACCAGGCTCGTGCCGCGCCGCAGCACCGCGTGGATCGCAACGAACTCCTCGTACATGCGGGCGCCCGGGCTCTGGGCCGGATCGCTCATGGAAACTCCCGTTTCGCAGTGGCAGGGCCATGGCCGGACACGGATCGTGGTGCAGAGTCCCGCGGGCCACGGCAAGTACACAGGAACCCGGACGAGGCGGCCTCGAGGAACGGTGGAGAACCGCTCCCGCCGGGGCCGGGACGCTCGAGAACCGCTTGAGGGACGCGGGCCCGGACCTGGACGCGGCCCCGAACGCGGGCCCCGGGTCCAGGCGCGGACCTGGGCGTCGGCCGCAAACGCGGCCCCGGGCCCAGGCGTGGCCCCGGGCCCGGCTCAGCGGCTCCCGGGCGCCCGCGGCCGGGTCGGTCGCTCGTGCGAGAGGTCACCCTGCGCCGCCCTGCGCAGCGCGACCTCCCGTACGAGCAGCCCCGCGACGCACACGGCGCCCCCGACGACCGCGCTGAGCACGAACGCGGCGTGGGTGCCCGCGGCGGTGGCGTGCCGGTACGCCTCGTGCAGGGCGGGCTCCAGGCGTGCCAGGCTCGCCGCGTCGAGCTGGGCGTTCTCCAGGGCGGGCCGGCCGGGGGCGCGTTCGGCCATCACCCGCAGCACCTCGCGGTTGAACAGGGTGCCCATGACGGCGACGCCGAAGCAGCTGCCCAGCGTGCGGAAGAGGGTGACCGCCGCGGACGCGGCGCCGATGTCGCGCAGCTCGACGCTGTTCTGCGCGACCACCGTCACGATCTGCGTCAGACAGCCCAGCCCCGCGCCGAGCACCGCCATGTACAGGGCCGCCGCGGGCCGCGAGGTGGAGGTGTCCATCCGCGACAGCAGCCAGGTGCCGGCGCACAGCAGGGCGCCGCCCGCCACCGGGAACACCTTGTAGCGGCCGCTCACCGTGGTGACCCGGCCGGCCACCAGCGACGTCACGATCATGGCGGCCAGCATCGGCAGCAGCAGCAGGCCGGAGTTGGTCGCCGACGCGCCCTGCACGGCCTGCTGGTACAGGGGCAGGAAGAGCAGCGCGCCGAACAGCACGAAGCCGGTCAGGAAACCGATCACCGACATCAGCGTGAAGTTGCGGACGCGGAACATGTGCGGCGGCATGATCGGGTCGGCGGTGCGCAACTGCCGTCGGACGAAGGCCCACAGGGACACGCCCGCCGTCACACCGAGGGCGGCGACGGCCCCCGAGCCCCAGGCGTACCGCGTGCCGCCCCAGGTGGTGAGCAGGACGGTCGCGGTGATGCCCACCATCAGCAGCGCCGCGCCCACGTGGTCGACGCGTGCGGTCGAACGGCGTTCGGGCAGGCGCAGCAGCAGCCAGATCATCACCAGGGCGAGTGCGCCGAGCGGCAGGTTGAGGTAGAAGGCCCAGCGCCAGCCGAGATGGTCGGTGACCGCGCCGCCGGCCAGTGGGCCGCCGATCATCGCGAGGGCCATCGCACCGGAGATCAGGCCCTGGTACCGGCCCCGTTCGCGGGGTGGCACCAGCTCGCCCACGGTCGCCATGACGCCGGCCATCAGACCGCCCGCGCCCAGTCCCTGCACGGCCCGGAAGGCGATCAGCTGGCCCATGTCCTGGGCCGCGCCGCTCAGCCCGGACCCGACCAGGAAGACCGTGATCGCGGTGAGCAGGACCTTCTTGCGGTCCCGGGTGTCCCCGAGCCGGCCCCAGACCGGCGTGGAGACGGCCGTGGCCAGGGTGTAGGCGGTGACCACCCAGGCCACGTGCTCCAGGCCGCCGAGCTCGGCGGTGACGGTGGGCATGGCCGTGCCCACGATCATGTTGTCCAGCTGGGAGAGCATCATCGCCAGCACCAGCGGAATCAGCAGCACGCGCACGGAGGCGCGGCCGGCCGGCCGGTCCTTCGCCGCGGCGGCCGGATCCTCGACGGTCGTCACCACACCTCCCGGCTCGCGCGCCCGGGGCCCGCCGCAGCGGCTACCCGGCGCCCAACTTGAACCCCACGCCCCGGACCGTCACGATCCACCCGCTGCCGCCCAGCTTTCCGCGCAGGCTGCTGACATGGGTGTCGACCGTGCGCTGGGACCATGAGTCGCCCCAGACCTGCTTGAGGAGCTGCTTGCGCGGGATGACGGTGCCGGGGTGCGACGCGAGCAGGCACAGCAGATCGAACTCCTTGCGGGTCAGCGGGACGTCACTGCCGTCCACGGTGACCTCGCGGGAGTTGACGTCGATGTGCAGTCGCCCGCGGCGGATGTGCCGGCGGGCGGCCGGCTGCCAGTGGGCGCGGCGCATGACGGCCTCGATGCGGGCCATCAGCTCGCGCAGCCCGTACGGCTTGGTCACGTAGTCGTCGGCGCCCGCCTGCAGGCCGAGGACGCAGTCCAGTTCGGACTGGCGGGCGGTGACGATGACGACGGGCACCCGGCTGACGGCGCGGATCGCCCGGCACACCTCCAGCCCGTCCAGGTCGGGCAGCTCCAGCGCGAGCAGCACCAGGTCCGCGTCCGCGTGCGCCTGCAGGGCCTGGCCGCCGCACTGCACGGCGACGGGCTCGTGACCGTACCGGCGCAGCTGGGTGACCAGGGAGTCGGCGGGGTCGACGTCGGCGTCCACGACGAGGATGCGGCGGCCGCCCGGGGCCGGGGCGGCGGGTGCGGGCACCGCGCCGTCCTGGACCAGCCGGATCAGCTGCGATGCGGGTGTACGGAGTTCCGGCAGCGTCTGTGCCGACGTCTGACTCATGCCTCCCCCAAAGGTCATGCACGGTCCGGGTGCGTGGGGCGCGCGAGCCGGTCCCGACGGACCGGCTCCTGCCGTACACCCCACCCCGACGCTACGAACCGGCGGTCGAGCCCCGGTACAGCGCCGGGCCGGGCCCCGTGGAGCGGGGCCCGGCCCGGTGGACGCCTCCCGGTGGCGGCTACGGGTTGAGCACCCACGCCGAGTTGTGCTGGGTGAACCCGATGTGGGGGTAGTAGGCGGTGGCCGCGGGCGCCGACAGCAGCACGATCTTCGCCGTCGGGGCCTCCTTGCGGGTGGCGTCGATCAGGGCGCGGCCGACGCCGGAGCGCTGCAGGTGGCCGGCGACCGCGATGTCGGACAGGTAGGTGACGTAGGAGAAGTCGGAGACGCTGCGCGCGATGCCGATCAGGGCGCCGTCGTCGTCGCGGGCGACCAGGACCAGGTTGGCGCCCGTCACCATCGCCGCCATGCGGTCGCGGTCCTCGACGGGCCGCCGCTCACCCAGTCCTGACGAGCGGTAGACGGCGAGCACCTCGTCCAGGTCCAGGTCCTTGCCCTCGGCCCGCTCAATCGTCCAGTTCACGAAGGGTCTCCAATCGGGTGCGAATCACGTCGTGCCGGGTGAGGAAGCGCTCGGGTTCGAGGCTCCCCAGGTCGATGCCCTCCCGGGCCAGACCGGCGGCGAAGTGCTCGCCGGTGGCCAGCGTGTGGTTGGCGGCGGCCTGCACCGAACGATAGGCGCGTTCGCGTTCCACCCCTTGTTCGAGCAGGTCGGCCAGGACCGAGGAGCTGTAGACGAGCCCGTCGGTGGCGTCGATGTGGGCGCGCATCCGGTCGGGGCGCACGGTGAGGGAGTCCACCAGGTCCGCCGCCATCACGGCCTGGAAGTGCCCCACGGACAGGCCGTCGGGCAGGATGACCCGTTCCACGGACTGGTGGGCGAGGTCGCGTTCGTGCCACAGCGCCACGTTCTCCAGGGCGGTGTCGGCGTAGCCGCGCAGCAGCCGGGCCAGCCCGCACAGCCGCTCGCTGGTGGTCGGGTTGCGCTTGTGCGGCATGGCGCTGGAGCCCTGGTAGGCGCCGGTCCTGCGCTCCTCGACCTCACGGACCTCGGTGCGCTGCAGCAGCCGCAGTTCGAGGGCGATCTGCTCGATGCAGGCGCCGAGCGAGGCGACCGCCTGCAGCAGCTGGGCGTGCCGGTCGCGGGCGACGACCTGGCTGGGCACCGGTTCGACACCGAGGCCGAGGGCGTCGCAGACATGGCGTTCGACGTAGGGGTCGATGAGCGCGTAGGTGCCGACGGAGCCGGAGACGGTGCCGACGGCGATCGCCTCGCGGGCCGCGGTGAGCCGGGTGACGGACCGGTCGACGGCGAAGGCGTGGACGCCGAGCTTGTGCCCGAACGTGGTGGGCTCGGCGTGCACGCCGTGGGTGCGGCCCACCATGGCCGTGTCCCAGTGCTCCAGCGCCTTGCCGACCAGCGTCGCGCGCAGACGACGGGCCGCCGCCAGCAGCAGGTCGGTGGCGCGGGCCAGGGTGTGTCCGAGCGCGGTGTCGACCAGGTCGTAGCTGGTCATGCCGAGGTGGACCCAGCGCGCGGAGTCCTCGGGCATGTCCTCGCAGTACGCGGCGAGGAAGGACAGCACCTCGTGGTCGCGTTCCTTCTCGATCTCGGCGACCCGGGCGGCGAGCGGCACCCGGGCGCGCCGCATGTCCTCGACCGCCCCGGCGGGCACCCGGCCGAGCTCGGCCTGTGCCTCGGAGGCGAGGATCTCGACCTTCACCCAGGTGGCGTAGCGGGACTGGTCCGCGAACAGGTCCGCCATCTCGGGCAGCGTGTAGCGAGGAATCATCGATCGGCCTTCGTCGAGGGACGTGGGGTGGGGGACGGGGCGGGCGCGGGGGACGTCACCGGTGTGACGTCCCCCGCGCCCGGGGTGTCAGTACGCGCCGAAGTACTCACGCTGCTCCCAGTCGGTGACCTGGCCGGGCACGGGCGCGGCCTGCAGGCTCCAGGCCGTGAAGCGCCCCAGCTCGCTCTCCTTGAGCTTGGTCATGCAGGCGGCGAGGGGCGCGCCGAGCAGCTGGCTCGCCCGGCCGGTGCGGAAGACGTCCAGTGCCTCGCCCAGGGACTGCGGCACGGTCTGCGGCTGCACCTCGCCCAGGGGCGCGGCGGGCTGTGCCGTCATGCCCTCCAGGCCGGCGAAGAGCTGGGCGGCGATGTTCAGGTAGGGGTTGGCGCACGGCTCGCCCATGCGGTTCTCGATGTGGGCGCCGGCTCCGTTGCCGACGACCCGCAGCATCGCGGTGCGGTCCTCGAAGCTCCAGCCGAGCCGGGTGGGCGCGAGCGCGTGCTCGGCGGCCAGGCGCCGGTAGCCGTTGACGGTGGGCACGGACAGCAGGAACAGCTCGCGCGCCCAGGTCAGCAGGCCCTCCGCGTACGCCTTTCCGCTGGGCGACAGCCCGCCGGACAGGCCCTCGGCGCTGAACAGGTTGCGGCCCGTGGCGGTGTCCACGACAGACTGGTTCAGGTGCCAGCCACTGGGGTCGGCGGCGTCGAGCTGCGGCTGGGACATGAAGGAGGCGTGGTGGCCGCGGCGGGCGCAGTACCCCTTGGTGACGGTGCGGAACAGCAGCATCGCGTCGGCCGTGTCGAGGGCCGTCATCGGGCTGAAGGTGGTCTCGACCTGGCCGGGGCCGGACTCGTGCTCCATCGACCGCAGCGGCAGCCCGAGCTTTCGCAGGTACAGGCCGAGCGGGCCGGTGATCGGGGCGACGGTGTCGTAGGCGGCGTCGAGGTTGAACTGGTAGCCGGCGTTGACCGCGGCCACGCGCGGTGCCTCGCCCTGCAGTCCGAAGCCGTTGCCCTTGTTGCCGGCCTCGTCGTCGAGGCGGCGGGTGAGGTACCACTCGACCTCCAGGCCCAGCACCGGCTGGAGGCCCTGCTCGGCGTAGCGGGCGAGGACGCGGCGCAGCACGGCCCGGGAGGACAGCGGGTGGGGGGTGCCGTCGCGCAGGTACTCGTCGCCGAGCACCCAGGCGGTGCGCGGGCCGCGTCCGGGCAGCACCTGGAAGGTGACCGGGTCGGGAACGAGGAGGAAGTTGCCCGCGCCGGAGATCTCGTCGACGCCGATGCCGTGCTCGCCGAGGAAGTCGACGGCGACGGCGTGCCCGGTGTCGAACAGGAACGGGCCGGGGCTGAAGTTCATGCCGTTGCGCAGCACCGCGCGGAAGGCGTCGGCGGTGAGGGTCTTGGAGCGGGCCAGGCCGTGCGGGTCGCCGAAGGCGAGGCGGACGTAGTCGACCTCGTCGAGGGCGGCTTCGACGCGTTCGGCGGCGGCGAGCCGCTCGTCGTCCCACAGTCCGTGGTCGGTGACGAAGGAGGGCCGCCCGACGCTGCCGTCCGAGGCGGGTGTGGACCATGACCGGACATACATGGTTCAGATCGTCCTTTCGGCGGTGGTGCCGGTGGGGCCGGTGGAGGCGTGGGTGAGGTGGGCCGCGGGCGGGTGCGGCAGCGGCGCCAGCATCGCCTCCAGGCGACGGGCCACCGTCAGTACGAGGTCGTCGGCGCCGACCGGGCCGACGAGCTGCACCCCGGCCGGGAGCCCCGAGGAGGTCAGGCCGGCGGGCAGGGACGCCGCGGGCTGGCCGGTCATGTTGTACGGGTACGAGGCGGGCGCCCACGCCAGCCACAGCAGGTCACGGACGTCGGCGGCCCAGTCGGGGCCGATGGCGTCGGCCTCGAACGGTTCGACGGGCACGGTGGCCATGGCGAGCAGGTCGTAGTTGTCCATGACCGAGCGCAGCGTGGCGCGCAGGTTCTGGCGGATCTCCTCCGCCTGGATCACGGCGACGCCGCTGAGGGTGCGCCCGTGCCGTACGACGTGCAGGCGGCCGGAGTCGATCAGTTCCTCGTCCTCGGGGCGGGTGCCGGCCGCCTCGGTGGCGGCGAGGATGTCGACGACGGCCGGGTAGAGGTTGTTGCAGCGCACCTCGACCTCCTCGACGAGGTGGCCCTCGTCGACGAGGACGTCGCGGGCCGCCTCGGTGACCCGGCGGATCTCCGGGTCGGTGCCCTCGTACTCGATCCAGCCGATGCGCAGGGACCGCATGTCGCGCGGGGAGTCCAGCGAGCCGAGGCCGGAGTCGGGGTCGGTGGGGTGGGGGCCGGCGATGACCTGGCCGAGCAGCGCGGCGTCGGCGACGGAGGCGGCGATGGGGCCCTGGTGGGCGAGGCGGTCGGCGCCGTTGGGGTAGTAGGGCACCCGGCCGAAGGACGGCTTGTAGCCGACGACGCCGCAGAACGCGGCGGGGATACGGATCGAGCCGGAGCCGTCGGTGCCCAGCGACCCCTCGCACAGCCCGGCCGCGACGGCGGCGGCGGCCCCGCCGCTGGAGCCGCCGGCGGTGAGCCGGGGGTCGTAGGGGTTACGGGTGGGCGGGGCGACCCGGCCGACGGTGGAGGCGCTCCAGCCGAACTCGGAGGTGGTGGTCTTGCCGACGACGATCGCGCCGGCCGCGCGCAGCCGGGCCACGGCCGGGGCGTCCTGCGCGGGACGGCCGTTGGGCAGCAGGGAGCCCCGCGTGGTGGGCAGGTCCCGGGTCTGCAGCAGGTCCTTGACGGAGACCGTCACGCCCAGCAGCGGCAGGTCCCACCAGGCCTCGCGGCCTCGTTCACGGATGCGGGCGTCCGCCTGTTCGGCCGCCCGGAGCGCCTCGTCGCCCGCGACCGCGACGTACGCGTCCAGGTGGTCCCGCTCGCGGATGGCGGTCAGCACGTCCTGGACGTGTTCGACGACGGTGAGCTCCCGGCGGGACAGCAGTTCCTTGGTCCGGCGGATGCCGCGGGCGGTCATCGCTCACTCCTTCTGCTCCGGTACGCCCTCGGGGCTTCGGGAGCGCTGCGGACGGTGCGGGGGGCCGTGGGCGCCCGGCGGGACGGGGGAGGACCCGCCGGGCGGTTCGGGGGCGCGGCCTGTCAGGACGCGCGGCTGGCCGGGGCCTCGCCGCCGGTGACGGCCGACCAGTGCCACGGCGAGTCGAACGCGGTGACCTCGACCTGCTCGCCGGCCGCGGCCAGTTCGGCGACCAGACCCGTGGCCCGCGCGGTGAACGCGGACACGCGGTGCGCGGCGAGCAGGTCCTGCTCGTCGAACGGGCGGCCGTCGCAGCGCAGCAGCCGCAGGTCGACGAAGCCGTTGAACCGGCGTCCGTCCACCTCGACGGACTGCGGCGAACGGATGGAGAACCGCACGTTGTTGTTGACGTGCCCGTGGTGGTGCTGGTCGGAGTAGAAGGCGACGTCCGGGATGGTGGGCGGCACGAAGTGGTCGCGTTCGATCACCTCGGGCCCCTTGGGCAGGTTGCCGGCGATGAAGTGCCAGGAGTTGTACTGCATGCGCGAGGACATCGCCCAGGCGGCGTCGGCGAGGGCGGCGGTGGAGCCGCCGAAGTGCCGGGCGGCGGACGGGTCGGGCACCACGCAGCAGAAGAAGCGGGTGATCTCCCAGTCGCAGATCTCCGCCCAGCGGTTGTCGCGCAGGGCGCTGATCAGGTCGGGCAGCGAGCGCATGCCGCGGCTCATCGCGAAGTCGGCCTCGAACGCCTCGGTGGCGGCGGCGGCCGACTCGTACACCAGGGACTCGAGTCCGGTGCCGAAGTCGCCGTGCGGGGCGAGGAGCCAGCCCGGGTCGGCGGCGAGCGCGTCCCCCAGCTCCTGGAGGGTGTCTCCGGTCAGCGGCAGCCGGGAGGTCAGCCGGGCCACCGCCGCGTCCTCGCGGGCCCTGGCGGCGTCCGCGTAGGGCCGGGCCACCTTCTCGATCTTGTGCATGAGGGCGCCGTGGATCTCGCGGTAGAGCTGGGCGCCGCGGCCGACCTCGGCGCGGTGGGCGCGCAGGGAGAGGGCCAGTTCGTTCAGGTCGGCCACCGTCGCGGCGGCGGCGGGCGGCACCTGCTCGCGGCCCAGGGCGGCGTTGTAGCCGAGCCGGATGCGCTCCAGCATGTGGGCGACGTGGTCGAGGGTGAGCTGGGTGCCGTTGGCCTCCTCGACGCGGCCGGGGCCGGCCGAGCGGATGAGCAGGGTGAGGCAGACCAGCAGCTGCGCGTCGTGGTCGGACCACAGCTCCAGTGGCAGGCCCTGCAGGCTGCTGAGAGCGCAGTCGGGGTGGCCGGGCCACAGCGTCTTGCCGGTGAGGGTGTTGTGGTCTCGGAAGTTCGTGTACTGCCTGCCCTGCTGGTAGAGCACGAAGGGCGCGGTGCGCAGCGCCGCCTCCTTGGCCTGCTCCAGCAGGTCGTCGCGGCCCTGCGGACCCTGCTCGGCCAGCCAGCGGCGGCAGTCGGCGACGGTCTCGGTGACGCGTGCGTCGGCGCGGCGCAGCTGCTCCCGGTAGGCGTCGAGGGTGGCCCGCGTCCACGGCACGCGGCGCACGCCGCCGACCAGGCCGTCGGCCTTGAGCGGTGCCTGGGAGGGGACGCGCAGGACGATACGGCCGCTGGTGGCGAGGGCGATCTCGCCGAGGAAGACGGGCTCGCCCGCGTCGTCGGTGTCGGGGACGGCGGGGGCGTCGCCGCGCCAGCTCAGTCCGCACAGGGCGGCCAGCGCGGCCTCCTCGGGGGCGCTGAGCGCGCGCAGTTGGACGTCGGCCGGGACATGGCCGTCCAGGGTGAGCAGCACCTCGACGAACGACTTCAGGTCGTCGGCCTGTTCGGCGCGCTGCCGGGCCCGCTTGAGCAGGCCGGGGAACCCGGCGTCGGGTTCCCGCACCCGGTCGGGCTTGAGCGTGGCACCCGCGACCAGGCCGAGGCGGCTGGGGCGGCGGCTGATCCGCTTCCTGGCGTTGGCGGCGCGGCGGGACTCCCCGCGTTCGGGCAAGGCACTCATCACGCACCCTTTGCGGTGAGCTCGATGTGGTTCCACATGGCGTCGTCGGTCGGCGTCCAGTCCTCGTCGACGTAGATGCAGTCGACGGGGCACTCCAGCACGCACGCGGGGCAGCCCGAGCACAGTTCGGGGATGATCACGACGTCCAGGCCGCGGTCGAAGATGGCTCCGAACTCCGCGGGGCAGCTGCGCAGGCACGTGTCGCACGTGATGCACTCGGACTTCTCGATACGCCGCGGCGGCTTCTTCCAGTTGTCGGGGCGGTCGCGCTCGGCGATCCGCTCGGCCCGCCCAGACAGCGCGGCCGACGAAGCGATCTTTTTCATGGGCTCGGACCTCTTTGGGTGAGTCTTCATGGCCACAACCGGGATGCCTCAGATGGTCGGCCGGTCCTCTCGACCGGCCCCGGAGCGCCGATGGGAACCGGGTCGAGCTTGCCGGACCCCGGTGGTGTGTCAGTCGAGTCCGGCGAGGTGGAGGAGGAGTTGTTTGACGTCGGTGGCCGCGACACGGTCTCCGACTGCTTGGGGGGTGGAGCAGATGAGGAGGGGGCCGTCGTTGTCGTTGGTGGGGAGGCGGCCGTGGCTGCCGCGGATGGGTGAGGGGTCGAGGGGGACGACGGCCATGCGGTAGC
>NZ_JAGMUE010000292.1:0-966 GCF_019049165.1 Streptomyces sp. AC627_RSS907 | reverse complement strand
CGCCGGCGCGGCAGCGCGCGGTGCCGGCGGGGATCGCGCTCCGGCGGGGGGCTCTGGGCGGGGCGGCCGGCCCGACGGGGGCGGGGGCTGTGGTGCGGGTGCCTCCGGCGGGTGGGATGGGGTGACACCTGCGGGGGCCTCCGGCGGTGGGCCGGGGCGGTGCCTGTGCCGCCGGTGGTGGGCCTGGGTGGTGGGTGGTCGCTGCGGGCGTTTTCGGCGGTGGGTTCGGTTCGGTGGGGGTGCCTGCGGCGGCCTGTGCCTCCGGCGGTTGGGTGGGGCGCCTGCGGCTGCGCCTGCGGCTGGGGCTGCGTGTGCGGGTTCGGTGGGGGTGCGGGTAGCGCGTTCGGTGGTGGGGTGGGTCGGGGCCGGGTCGGCGGGGTGTCCGTCCTCGGAACGGCGCGGAATCGGTCGGCCACGGAAGGGCCGGCGCGGACGCGCCGACCGCTGCGGGCGGACACCCCCGCCCCGTCCGCTTCCCGTCGTACGCGGCCGCGGGTCCGTGGTCCTAGGCGCAGGTGAAACGTGACTGCGCCCAGTCCGCGAGCGCCACGTTGTCGACGGGGCTGTGCGGTTCGACCACCAGGCGTACGGTCTCGCGGCCCGCGATGTCCACGTGTACGGGTACCGCCGGGTCCCCGCCCTTGAGCATGCCGGAGTTCCACAGCCGGACGCCGTCGGCGTGCACCGAGAAGTGGACCTTGCCCAGCTTCTGCGTCAGGTCGTCGACGCCGACCAGCGCGTCGTAGGAGGAGCAGGAGCGGTTGAGGTCGATGGTGACGGAGGAGCGGCCGTGCACCGTGACGCCGTGCGCGTACCGGTCGTCGCCGATCGACAGGGCCGACCGCTGCCACACCCAGCTGCTTCCGGCCAGCCGCATCTCCGGGCCGGTGCCGTCGTCCGCGACGTCGTACGTCAGCTCGCTCCACTGGTAGACCGTGGGGGCGGGCGGTGGTGGCGGTGGTGTCG